>JAFDZK010000159.1 GCA_018267005.1 Bacteroidota bacterium | reverse complement strand
CGGCCCAAGCTAAAGAAGGGATGCTGGCCAGTTTTAAAAGGGCTAACCCCGAACTGTCCAGGCTAATAGAAGCGAACGCGGCTAAAAACGGCCCACAAAAGTAACGTACTTTAAATACGAAAAAGCTGTATTTTAAATACATACCGATTTTATACTATTAAAAAACGCCTATACTTTTACAATGAAGCGCAACGTAAGAAAGCTAAATACAGAGAGGAAACACAGGGACATTTATACGGACTATTGCAAAATGTTCAAGAAAAATGTTCACATGTCTTTGATCTATCAAAAGCTTGAAAAGAAATACTACGTGGACGAAGGGCGGATTTACAGGATAATCGCCAAAATGGGTAAAGTGCTTCCTGATAATAAACATATCAAAAATGTCACATAGAGGTGTTAATGGTGGGTGTTCGCAAGGCAGCAAGCCGGGCTATTTTAATAGACCCGGCTTTGCTTTTTTAATCGACTAAATGACTAAACTAAATAACTATGCCAAAAAGCAGTAAACGATTTGTTCTCTCCACCGACAAGGTGAACTCGCACGGGTTCCGGGTGATCGTGTCGGGTATCGACATCGCTAATTTCTTAAAAAACCCGGTCATGTACTGGATGCACATCTATCCGAGCGACAAGAACGAGGATGTAAATAAAGGGATGCCTATCGGGTATTGGGATGATGTTCAAAGAACCGCAACGGAGTTGAGCGCCATACCCGTATTTGATGATAACGATGAGCTTGCTATGAAGCTTTATCACAAGGTAGAGCACGGGACTTTGAGGGCCGCAAGCGTGGGCCTGATACCGATAGAAGTGGACACTAATAAGGCTAATTGGGCACCGGGGCAAACGCTGCCCACTTTTTTAAGGTCGAGATTAGGCGAAGCCTCCCTTGTGGATCGCGGCTCTGACTCGGACGCGGTTGCTCTAAGTGCAAACGGCAAAATACTGAAATTATCAGATGAAATTTTTAAAGGTACTGACATGAAAACAAACGACCAGGAGACCCCTGATAGCAACGATGCAGCACAGTTCTCGGCCGAACTGTTAGCCATTGTACAAAATGCGGTTAACGCCGGTAAGCTGACGAGATCGGAGGCTGATAAAATGTTGAAGATAGCCAATAACAGCCCGGCTGTTGAGGATTCGATCAAGGGAGTGATTAAAGCGCAGCCCATCAAACCGGAAAACATCAGCGGGAAATTTCATCACCGGCTTATAAGCCTGGCGGCGACGAAAAGCTATGATGAGATCAAAAACAAGGAGTCAGGCGGCCTTAACGATTTGATGTACGAAGCGCCCGAGCTGTATAAGGCCAAATTCTTTGAGAAATTCGGCAGGCTGCCTGCTGCCATACCAACTCGTTATTGAACGGCAGATAATTGATTTGAGGGCAAATTTAAAAGCAATTTAAAGGTTTTTGTATGGACGCAAAGAAGCTGAGCAGGGCCGAGCAAAAGAAAGCTGAGATCGAAAAGATACTCCAACTACTAAAGGATGAAATCGGCATTAGAGAAATCAGCGCATCTGGCTTAACGTATTTAAATAAGCTCAGCAGAAAAGATCGCCTTAAAACGATAGCGATTTTAGAATTACAAACTCCTCAAAGCATTGAGATTACCCAAGAAATTGACAACATTCTTTACATCTTAAAACTTTTCGATTTGCCTCAAATAGACAGGTGTGCAGTAGCCGGACTAAGCCCTGACGAACGCTCGGAGTTAAATAAAGGGTTGAGCATAGCGTTTCGGCTTGCAAATCAAGCGGCCTGTGGGGACGATTTGGAAATTTATAAACTCAACTAACTATGTCATTCCGTCTCTGTTCTCAAATTTCGTTAGGTAAATATGCCTTTAAAGCCGGCGTGAATCACGTTAAAATACATCGTTCTGTAAAGGAAATTGTCGATACAGCCACTATCAAAATACCGGCTGTAGGGCGTGTAAATAACGTTTACAGCGCTATATCACAAGCAGCTTCTATACTGGGTTTTAATTTACCAAGAGGAAAGACAGGCAATCTTCCCGAAAGCAGTATCGAAACTTCGACGATGTGGACGGAAGGCGATAAGGTAACTATTCAGTTGGGTTACAACGGTGATTACCGGCAGGAGTTTAAAGGCTTTGTTAGGAGGGTAAAGCCATCAATTCCTGTTGAGATAGAATGCGAGGGGTACGCGTGGCAGCTACGCAGAAAGGCTGTCAATGGGGCATGGAAGTCGATCAAGCTAAAAGAATTTCTCAAAATCCTGATAGACGGTACTGATATTTCATTAAGCCCCTATATCCCTGATCTGACGCTAACAAACATATCCCTCGCAAAAAACCCCAACGGTTTAACAGCGTTGGAATATCTTCATCAGCATTGCCACCTGGCTGTTTATTTTCAATTCGACGTATTATATGTCGGTATAGAGGAAGCAATCCCCGGTGACACTGTTAAGTATAGAATGGGCTGGAACGTTCCACGAACCAATACTATGAATTACAGGGTAGCGGATGATACTAAGGTAATGGTTAGACTCGTTGCGGCCAAGGGTAAGAACGCTAAACGTCCCGTAGTTGAAAGAGGCGACGCAGGAGGAAGTATTATCACTGAAAACATATCGAATATTGCCGACCCTGGAAATCTGAATGACATCGCCGATCAACTATACACCTACGCCAGTTTTACCGGCATGGAAGGATATTTAGATACCTTTCTTCAGCCTTATTGTAAGCCGTGCGATACCGCTCAACTTATCGATAAAGAGTATAATGTGGTTACCGGGTCATACTTTGTTGAAGGCGTAGAAGTGACGTTTGGGATGGACGGTGCCCGGAGGAAAGTACATCTCGGCCCGGCATTGGGCACACCTAATTTCATCGGCTTACAAGAGAAATATTCAAATTATTAACCCTTAAATATTAAACCATGAACCCTGTATTATTATATACGGACACCAAAAGAATTACGGACGAGCAAACCACATTAGCCAATGTAGTGACGCTTTATCAGTCCGTTTACAATGCGATTAAGGCGGTAGGCATAACACCAACCATTACCGAGATCGACGGCCTGGTTAGATCGGCAAGAGCCCAAACGCCTCAAGATTTTATTAATCCTTACGTAGCAAACAAGATCGCTGATTCAGCAACTTCGTTCGTCGTAAACGGCGTTACTTTAACCCGTGCAGCCTTTCAAAGTATGATAGCGCTGCCTAACACTTCGGGCATATTAGCCGCTTTACAGCCGGTATGGGGGGCCAATTCGCAGCGCGTATTTATCGGCGATGCCAAAGCTGCCCGGACAGACCTTTTAAGTCTTGCGAACGAAGTAATCGGTGCGGTGGCTGGCGCAAATACAACCATAGCCAACCTGTTTACTTACTATACGGCGAGCGATGCGAGTGCCGGAATGGCTGCTCAATTACAGGCTATTGCCGACGCGCTTAATACATTTAACGGCGCTAACAGTAGCTTCATGGCGAAAAACATTCCGACCATTGCAATGAACCAACAGGGCAGCTATGAATGCGGGATACCCGGATTAACAATTTCGAACGGCAACTTTGCTGTCAGCATGAGCTTTATAAGGAAATACGAAGAGACCGGCATAATGGAATTTGCCCGGTGGTGGTAAAGAAATTTAAGCCTTCAGTAAGCTTAAATGTTGCTAATTTTCACTTTGGATTTGGGCTGGTCTGACGCGAGGTCGGGCCAGCTTTTTGTTTATATCATTTTTTAATTGTTAAAAACAGTCATTTGTAATACATCTACATAGCCATTTATATTTGTGTTCGATGCGCGGTCAAAACGCTATTTGTAGCGCCCTCCCTTCATTAATCAAAAGCAACCCCAACCAGAAAGGGCATAGGAACGTTCATTTAGAACGGCGTGACGACGCATTAGCCGCCCGGTTTTATTATCATTATCAGCTAAAACAAAAACGGTACGAAGCTGCGCTATTAGACCTGGAAGCGGAGTTTTTCATAGTGCCTAACGTTATTATCCAGCGCCTGGCTCTTAGAACCGACTATATAAAAGAGTTGAGTAAAAAGGAGATTGGTGTAAGCCAACTTAGGAAGTTGTTTCCGTTTTATGCCTGGAATTGATTGTCAGGTTAATAATTACGATATTTGTATATTACTTTAAAGTGGTATGCCTTAAAGGTTAAAGCCATTAAGAGCGCTGTGTCGGCCTAAACAGCCGTTGCACAGTAAGCGGACTTAGTGGTTAAAGCCGTTAACAGGTCTGTGTCGGCCAAAGAAAGCCGTTGCACAGTAACTTGATTAGCGGCTTTTTTTGTTTCTAAATTTCGCGGTTTTTCGTTTTAGGCAATAAGCCATTAAAGGGTCTTGTATCGGCATGAGAACGCCGTTGTGCAGAAACAGGTCTTAGCGGCTCAAAGGCTTTTAGGCAGCCCAGGTTGGCTTGCAAACCAGTAGCGTTGTGAGGCGTTCCGCCCCGTTCAAGGGCTGTTGAATGCGCCCCGAATAAAGCAAGCTACGGTGCGCGTTCTGCCTGGTACTTTTTAAATTGACAACCAAACGATTTAATCTGTAAAGCTTATCTTTGTAATTTGTGTTTCGCTGCTAATCAATTACTTGACCTTAATTATTTGAATGAAGAAATTTTACTCCTCCGCTGATTATAAACAATGGAACGCCAGGCACGCGAAACAGTCCTTAAAAAAGCAACTCAGGTTTAAAAAGTACCTCCGAAACAAAAACCGACACAAGAATTTTCTGCCGGAAGAAGAAAGGAAGTCTACAATTAACATCCATCGGGATTTTGGATATGTTAAAATAAAAGTGCCGAATAACTTTTCGTTTTTAGAAAATCCGGTGGAAGTAATTCGATTCATAACGAACCTGAAAAACCACTTTGATACACGGAGGAAGGTGTGGATTATGATGCGCAACATCCAGAAGATCGACTATAGCGCTATAGTTGTTTTGCTTTCTATTATGGTTCGGTTTAAGGCGCGTAAGATCGATTTTAATGGGGACTTTCCTAAGAATCACATTATTAATAAAATTCTGATTGCATCGGGCTTTTTTCAAACATTGTACCACGTAAAAATTAGCGAGGCCGATAGATATAATATTGGAAGTCAAAACACCATCCATACGCATGCGTGGAAGGACGTGGATTCTGAGTTGGGCGGCACAATAATGATAGACATATCAAACAAGATTTTAGGGAGGAAAGCCGTTTATAAAGGGTTGCAAAGATCACTTGTGGAGTTGATGCAAAACTCGTACAACCACGCAGAGCCGACCAAAGAGGGAGAAAAGCATTGGTGGTTGTCGGTGAATGTCAGTACAAAGCAAAAAATTGCAGCGTTGTCATTTATTGACTACGGAGTAGGTATATTTGAAAGCTTAAATGGTAAAAAGCCGGGAAGCAAGTGGTTCAATTGGAAGCAAATACTGGCAGATTTGTTTAATCCTGCAACGAATGCAGATGTGCTTCAGCTAATACTAAACGGAGAGTTGCACAAAACAGTTACCGGAAAAAACTATCGCGGCAAAGGCTTACCGGGGATTAAAGAAGCGATGGATAGAAACTTGATTTCCAACTTACACATAATAACAAACGATGTATTTGCGGATGTGTGCGCAAAAAAATACGTAATTTTACCTAACAATTTTGAAGGAACTTTTGTTTACTTTGAGGTTAACGATCAGACAGTTACAGCACCATGGACAGAGTTATAGTAAAAATCGCCCGTGATTTCTCACGAACTCCGGGACCTCGCTATATAAAAGAAGGTAAATGGTCAGGAGAGTTATTTAGAACTGAAAAGTTTTTTCAAATATTTGCTGACGCGATTGCCAATAATCAAACCGTTGTGGTTGACCTTGACGGCACGCTTGGTTATGGCACATCATTTCTTGAAGAAATTTTTGGTGGTCTTATACGTGAGCATCATCTTGACTATAATGCTATTCTGCAACATCTCGAGATAATATCGGAGGAGGAGCCTTACCTCAAAGACGATATTTTAACATATTTAAAAGATGCTCACGAAGAAAGCCTGGTTCACGGCGGTTAGTATCGTCTACACGATTACTGTTTTAATAGTTGGCATTCTTATTGGGAAAACTGTACAAAGATGGGCTGTCATTAAGGTCAAAACCGAAGTTGATACCATAGGAGCTGCGATTTCGCTTATTTCTATGCTTGTCACTCTGGGTGTTGCCTATTGGGTTGCAAGCATTTTAGAAAGTAAAAAAGAAGCCAATAGAGTTGAAAAGGACTTGATTATAAAAAGGGTAGATGGTATCTATAAAATCATAGATGAAATATATAATAAGGTTTCTACCCAAGAAGTCGACCTTACATTCGCTGCCAATTTTATAAGACGTATATCTATAAGTGCAAATAGCATTATTACATCCGTTGGCAATACAAACTTACAAATAGCCGATTCTCATCAAAGAAACCTTAATGCTGCTATCTCAGAGCTGCGGGACTTATTGACGAGTACACCTCCGATTAAAGACGAACACCTTGCGGCGCTCCCGATTGAAGTGAAAGAGGGTATTATTCATCTTTCGACAAGTCGCCGCTTAGAGATCGATCAGGCATTCGATAAAATTAAGCGTCTAATATTTGAATTGGAATTAGCTATCAATAAGGGCTGAAAGAGCTTTTATTGGCTTTAAGCTGCACATTTAAGACAATCAATTGGCAATTTATTGCTGTGTAAAAGTGCAGATACCCCCCTCCTTTCAATGCCGTTTTCGGCATATACCCAACGAAATAAGTACAAAAACCGGCTCTGGTTTGTCCGTTTTTGCCCGTTTTGTTTGGTCATTTCGTTTTACCGGAGAGGAATTTTCGATTTGGCGGTTATACTTTGACACAAGCGCCAAAACAGGGGATTTGGAAAGTTTATGCAAATTTTGCGTAATGTGCTTACTGTCAAGTATTTAAGTGTTATCTGAGAGCTCTAAAGTGCTTCAAATAGGTTCTAAGATGCTCCAAAACGGTCGAAATGCGCGCCCGGGCATTCCAAAGTGCACACGAAAGACACCTTAAGCCGTTGCCGAAACCTCGCGCCAACCGGCTTATACCGGGCAAACTGCCGCAATGTTTTCAACTAAGCACCAACTTTTCAACAATCCCCGCAACACACAGTCAATCGCTTAACTTTACCGGTTTAACACCGAATACCGCTTGGCAAAGGATACCAAAGAGACCCCTTTAATGCAGCAATATAACCAGGTAAAGGCCAAATACCCTGGGGCGCTGCTGCTGTTCCGCGTTGGCGATTTTTACGAGACTTTCGGCGAGGATGCTGTAAAGGCCTCGGGTATTCTGGGTATCGTGCTGACCAAGCGGGCCAACGGCGCGGCGACACATATAGAGCTGGCGGGCTTCCCGCACCACTCGCTGGAAACTTACCTGCCCAAGTTGGTACGGGCAGGGCAGCGGGTCGCCATTTGCGACCAATTGGAAGATCCCAAGGCCACCAAAAACATCGTTAAGCGCGGGGTAACAGAATTGGTAACGCCGGGTGTGGCCATCAGCGATAATATCTTACAGCAAAAGAGCAACAACTACCTCGCCTCGTTGTATTTCGACAAAAACAGCGTTGGCGTGGCCTTTGTGGATATTTCCACGGGCGAGTTCTTAACCACACAGGGTAGTCCGGAGCACATCGATAAGCTGCTGCAGGGCTTCAGCCCGAGCGAGGTGATCTATCCCAAAGCACGCCACCACGACTATGCGGTGCTTTTCGGCGAACGGTATTATACCTACAAATTGGACGAATGGCCCTACAGCGGCGATTATGCTGAGGAAACGCTGCTCAAACATTTCGGCGTTAAGTCATTGAAAGGTTTTGGGGTAGACCGGCTGGGTTTGGGCATCGTGGCCGCGGGCGTAGCGCTGCATTACCTGAACGAGACCGAGCATCGCAATTTGCAGCATATTTCGTCCATCAGCAGGATAGAAGAGGGCCGTCACTTATGGCTCGACCGATATAGCGTCCGCAACCTGGAGCTGATCGGATCAGCAAATGAAAACGCGGTAACACTGGTGGATATTTTGGATGAGACTTGTTCGCCCATGGGCGCACGGCTACTGCGCCGATGGGTTGTGATGCCGTTGAAAGAGTTGAAACCGATCAACGACCGGCTGGGAGTAGTGGAGTACCTGGTCGGTAATGAGGAACTGCGTGAGGAATTAAGACAAAATATCCGCCATATCGGCGACCTGGAAAGGCTTATTTCCAAGATCGGCCTGCAGCGCGCCAATCCACGGGAGGTAGTGCAGCTAAAAAGAGCGTTGAAGGCTATCGAGGCTATCAAAACCTTGTGCCAGGCGACCGATAACGAACCCCTCAGGGCTATCGGCGAGCGATTGAACCCATGCGTTACCATCAGCGAAAAGATAGAAAAAGAATTAAGCCCGGAACCGCCCGTACAATTGGTAAAAGGTTCGGTGATCAGCGCAGGCGTAAGTGAGGAACTCGACCGGCTGCGCAAGATCGCTTTCGGAGGTAAAGGTTACCTGCTGGAGATACAGAAACGCGAAGCCGAGCAAACGGGAATACCCTCGCTAAAAGTGGCTTTCAATAACGTGTTCGGGTATTACCTGGAAGTGACGCATGCCCACCGTGATAAGGTGCCTTCGGACTGGATACGTAAGCAAACGCTGGTAAATGCTGAACGCTATATTACTCCGGAACTAAAGGAATATGAAGAGCAGATACTGGGAGCCGAGGAAAAGATACTGGCGCTGGAGACGCAACTGTATAATGATCTGCTTTATTCGCTGGCTGAATACATCAAGCCGATACAATTGGACGCACAATTGGTGGCAAAGCTGGATGTGCTGCTCAACTTCGCCACCATATCAATCAAAAATTACTATGTAAAACCAGAGATAAATGAGGGTCGTATCATCGACATCAAAGGCGGCCGTCACCCGGTGATCGAAAAGAACCTGCCACCAGGTGAAGAATATATTACAAACGACGTGTTCCTCGACAGCGAGTCGCAGCAGATCATTATCATAACCGGCCCGAACATGGCAGGTAAGTCGGCTTTATTGCGGCAAACCGGGCTGATCGTACTGATGGCGCAAATGGGCTGCTTTGTGCCGGCAAAATCGGTGTCGATAGGTTTGGTAGATAAGATATTTACGAGGGTAGGGGCGTCGGATAACCTTTCGGCGGGCGAATCGACCTTTATGGTGGAGATGAATGAAACGGCCAGCATTTTGAACAACTTATCTGACCGGAGCCTGATCCTGCTCGATGAGATCGGCCGCGGTACATCCACTTACGACGGCATTTCCATCGCCTGGGCCATCGCCGAGTTTCTGCATAATCAACCCAATGCCCGTGCAAAAACCTTGTTCGCCACGCATTACCACGAACTGAACGAGCTTAGCACTTCACATCCTCGCATTAAAAATTTCAACGTGTCGGTAAAAGAGGTGGGGCAGCAGGTTATTTTCCTGCGTAAGCTGGTGCCCGGCGGCAGCGAACACAGCTTCGGCATCCACGTGGCTAAATTGGCCGGCATGCCGCACAAAGTGGTGTCGCGCGCTACAGAAATACTCAAGAAACTGGAAGCCGAGCGCACCGGCGGCGAACACATCAAGGAAAGTATCCGCAAGGTGCAGAAACAAGCAGTACAAATGCAGATGTTTAGCATTGACGACCCGGTACTGGTGAAGATCCGCGATACACTGAACAATCTTGACGTGAACACCCTGACGCCGGTCGAGGCTCTGATGAAGTTGGATGAGATACAAAGGGTGATCAAAGGGTAAGCTAAAAATCTGCGTAAGTCCGTTAGAATTTCGCACTAAAATGGTATTCGAGTTGTTAGCGCATGTGGATATGTGTAAAATCAGTCGTAACCCAGCCAGGGCAATTGCCGTATTTTTAGGGTGATGATCAAGCGTTACTCCGTACTCTTCCTGCTTTTTGCTGCTGTCATACTTTCATCGTGTCACTCCAAACGGGCAGTAATGAAAGGCGAGCCGGGCGAAGTGGTCGCTCCGCAACCCTCCATCGCTGAAAAATACGCTCAGCTATTAGGGGTCGACCAGAGCCAGATCCAAAACGGTCGTCTCTACGCCTTCGTCGACAATTGGATAGGTACGCCGTATCGTTTCGGCGGGCTC
>JAFDZK010000158.1 GCA_018267005.1 Bacteroidota bacterium | reverse complement strand
CCGCAGCTTATAGAGACCAAAGAACAGGATCAGCATTACCGGGATCAAAACCAGGTAATGGTAATAATTAAAATTAAGGTGAACGGTGAATTTTGTCGCCAGCGGCAGCCATATATTGTAAAAGCTGCCCATGCGGTCGTTCAGGTAATAAAACACTGCCAGGAAGAAAAATATGGTCACAAAACCGATGATACAGGCTACCCACTCGCGCCAGTTGAAGGGCCGGAACGCGATGAGCGCTATCCAGATGCACAGGAACATGTAGATGAACGGCAGGTAAAACAATGTACCTACCGCCACGATCATGCCGAGGTCGTATGAAGCGGACTTGACGTCGTCGCCCTTATAAAAGCTGAACATTTTTGCGAGCATCCACAACACCAGGAAATTGCATACCAGCGGCGGACCCAACAAAAAGAACGGCGTAAACAGGCCGGATACGACGACATACATCAATGCGGGCAAAAAGGTCGACCGCCCTAACAGGTTGTGGTAATTGACGAGGTAATTGAGCAGTATGGCCTGGATAAACACCAGCGCGCTTGCCAGTAAAAAATTAAGCTTCGGCGGTAAATTATACTGATAACTTGCCGGCAGGCTCAACCTTGAGAAAAGCTCGGCAAAAGGAAATTCAACCTTATCCGGTATGACGTTAAGAAACCAAATGCGCAACAAAAACATGACGACAGCCAGCCAGAGGATATTGATGGGGTTAAACGACCTGAAGAGCTTGATCATGCGCGGGATCTCCGGGCAATATTAGCATAAAAAGCGTTTATGCTAAAATCATTTTCTGCCGCGAATAACGTTTCACCATATCGTCTATAATTTGCGCGGTTTCATCCGGGAAATCCACTGCGACGTGACTTCCGCTCTCTATCCAGCGATTTAATTCCGGCAGGAAAGTGTCATCGATGCTATGAATGACCGGCACACCCAGTCGCGATGCAGCCAGGGCGTTGCATTGCTGCTCGTACTGCCCGCTCATCGGTATCAGCAACACCTTTTTCTTGAGGAACATCGCTTCGGCAGGGCCTTCAAATCCACCACCGGTAAGCAATCCTTCGCAACTGGCCATGCTCCGGTTGTATGCGTCATTATCTACCGGGAATACCTGGATATTCCCTTCTTTATAAGGCGCTTTCTGGCGTTTGGAGAAAATATGCCACTGGGCTTTCGTCTGACCGAGATGCCTGATCAAAGTTTTGTCATCATAGGCAGGCAGATAAACCGTGTAGTGCCCGTTATTGCCCGGCTCCAGGTTCCTTATTTCGCTCCTGATAACGGGCGTATGAATAAAATCATCATATCGTTCAAAATGAAACCCGATATGGTGCGTGGTAGGCGAATAATATTTGAACAGCCACTCCGCGTAGTTCCAGCGGCCGGGCCGGGGCGTTTTGGGTGAAAGGAACGCACATTGGTGACTCAGGGATACGGAAGGCAATTTCTGTAGTTTACAGGCCCAGGCGCTCACGGGTTCAAAATCATTAATGATCAGGTCGTACTGCTTTAGCGGCAAACTGTGCATGTCGCGCCACAACTGCCGCAGGTTCATCAGCTTGTAAGTAGCCCATTTATCGACCCCGCCTTTGGTGCCGAACACAAAGCTAAATCCATGTAAGCGGTATTTAAGGGGCTGCGATAAGGAGACCTCGGCTTCCGTCCCACTTATCAATAAATCGAGTTCGCCATATCGCTGCAATAACGGAACAATTTCCCGCGCCCGGCTGATATGCCCGTTGCCTGTTCCCTGTATGGCGTAGAGGATTTTCAATGTTGTTGTAAGTTGTAAAGTTATAATGATGAAAAGTTGCGCTTTGCCCCCATTAGAACCGGATTTTCCAGAATGTTACAAAGGTAGCCCTTGAAGTTGAAATAACATTCCAACTTTCCAACCTTAAAACATTTCAGCAAAGAATCAGTGTGTTTCCAGCTTAAAACGCTCCAGCAGGTTCTTTACATCCAGTTTGGCGTCCAGGTCCTCGGCGTCAGTGTGGTCATCTTCGTCAACTTCGGCCTTAAAGTTGGCGGGATCGTACTTAAATATAGTCCACTCTTTATTATGATATTCCAACGCGGTCAGGTTTTCCACCCAATCGCCTGAATTCAGATAGGTTACCGAGCCGGTTTTATCGGTCGATTGCATCTCGCGTATCTCGGCCTGGTGTATGTGGCCGCAAATAACGTAGCGGTATTTTTTTTCAACCGCCAGGTCGGCGGCGGTTTGCTCAAACTGGTTGATGAATTTTACCGCATCCTTAAATTTGCCCTTCACTTTTTTTGAAAAGCTCATTTTCTCCCTGCCCATCTTTGTCAGCCACCAGTTCACAAAGCTGTTTATCAAAATTAAAGTATCGTAACCAACTGCGCCTAATTTAGCCAGCCATTTGGAATGTTGCATCGTTACGTCGAAGACATCGCCGTGAAATATCCAGGCTTTTTTGCCGTCGATGTTCAATACCACTTTATTTCTCAGTTGGAATGAGCCCAGGTCAAAATCGGCAAATTTGCGCAGCATCTCGTCATGGTTGCCCGTCAGGTAATAAACCGGTACGCCTTCGGTAACGAATTTTAATATACGCCGCACCACCTTCATGTGGGTTTCGGGCCAGTACGATTTGCTGAACTGCCAGATATCTATGATATCGCCATTCAGTATCAGCATTTTAGGCCTGATGCTTTTTAAATATTTCAGGAGCTCTTTGGAGTGACATCCGTACGTACCCAAATGCACATCGGATATAACTACGATATCTACTTCGCGCTTTGCCATAAAAATAAAGGGGATAATTTGCCTTCCGGTAATTTTTGCCGGTCAATATTTGAAAAGACTGGAGTAAATAACGACTATTCGTCGTCTTCGTCTTCATCAACTTTCAGTTCATAAGGGCTGATGTAGAACATTCCTAACAATAAGAGCAACCCTACAACAACCAGATACCCAAACTCGAAATTCATACTACGATATTTTGCAAAGATCTGAAACCTAAATTATCTGAATGTTAAGACTATGTAAAAAGAAAAAGGTTTCATCCGCTGCGAAAATTTTTCCGGAAGCGTAACTTTTAGGCAATTGAACGCGGAGCTACTTCAATTATTACCGCGGAAGCTTTTTTCTATGCGGTTTAGCTGTTTGAGGTGATGCCGTGAATGGATCAAAATAAACCTGAACCATTGATCGGCGTTGAGCATTCCCAGGCGGGGGTGCTTTATCCTGCCGTTGTGGTTTGATTTAGCAATGAGCGCTGCAACCTCGCCGATGCGCCTGCGGCATTTGACGATCAAATTGCGGGCATCTTCCTTACTGATCTTCTTTACCGGGTTGGCGGCTGCCAAAGTCTTTGGCGCCTTTACCCTGAAAGGCGGAAAACGATTAAACGTCAGCACAAAAAAACCGACGACCGACCGCCCTTTCGAGCCCGGTTTGCAGGTACTAAGGGTGCATTTTTCGGCCGCTATGCTCGAACCCAGGTTAGCCTGTAAAATATGTGAATATACTTCAGCGTATGACCATCCGCCCGCGGGCGGCGTTACATCAAATTGTTCGTCGGGAATGGTGTCCAGCCTGCTTCGGTAAATATCCAGCGTGGCTTCAATGGCTTTATATTCGGCTTCAGTGGTCATTATCGGCTCTGGCTCTACTGCTTATCGGCCCGTTTAAAGATACATAAAAATGCTCCAAATGGATTATTGCAGCAAGCATTCCGATGTCATAACTTACGGATAATAAACGTCTTAAATATTTACCTCAAACCATTGATCATGAAGAGGTTATTATACACTATGATAATCACAATCGTCGGATCGGGTATCGCATACGGACAGGGTAACAATAAACTGCAGATATCAGCCGGTTATTCCCATGTCATCTTCAGCAATTTTATTGGCGATGCTTACAAAGAAACCCTAAACATTGGTACCAGCACGTCCAATGATACCATCGGCAAGAAAATGTCGCACCAATTGAACGGCCTTGATATCACGGGCGCTTACCGGCTTTCCGACCACTTCGCGGCTAAAGCAAGCTTTGGATGGCTTACCGGTTCGGGCGCAGACGGCAATATTCCGGGCGGTTTTTTTACAAGAAAAAGTGCTGATCCGTCCAGCAGTGGTGTGGCAGTACCGGATTATTATTACCAGCACATCAAACGATCTTACCTTGCTTTCGTGGGCGGAGTCGAATACAAAGATTTTAAGTCGGCACATAGGCTGATTCCGTTCGCACACCTGATGATCGGGTTGAGTATGGAATCAGTTTCCTACAACCTGAGCAATATCCCGCATGCGATAATTTATCAAAGTCAAAACTATAAAGTACACGAAACACCGTTTACCGTTGATGCGGGTGCAGGGCTGGATGTGAAGGTGAACAAGGATTTCGACATTCGTATCATCCAGGTTGACTTTCTACCAACGTTCCCCACCAAAAAATATATACAGAAACGAGGTGATCTGCGAGGACCGTTCCCGGGCACTTCTTTCTCTAATGAACAGTTGTATTCTATGCAGGATGTAGCAACTGACGGCAGCTTCCAGGCTAATTTCAGGTTCGGAATAGGTTTGGTGTTTACGCCGACTTTATAACGTCAGCATAAAGCTTTAATGTTTATCACAAAAAAATTATTGACAATGAAAAAGTTATTAAACACCATTTTACTCCTGGCTGCCCTTTGCGGAACTGTTCTGGGCCAGGATATGAGGAAACTGCAATTATCTGCGGGCTACACCCACGGTATTGTAAGCAATTTTACCGGCGACAGTTACAGGGAAACTTCAAGCCTTGGTGGCAGCATTTTTAGCGATACGAGCGGTAAAAACAGGTCGCATCAATTGAACGGCTTCGATGTTTCCGGCGCCTACCAGCTTTCTGATCACTTCGCTGCTAAAGCAAGCTTTGGATGGCTCACGGGCTCCGCTACGACAGATATTCCGGGCGGATCGTTCGGACGGGGAAGCGCCGCTCAACCTACCTTTGTTTTAGTAGTGCCGGGCTATAGTGGTCAACACACCGCGCAATCTTACTATTCTGTTTCCGCCGGCGTCGAATATAAGGACTTTAAATCGCCTCATAAACTTAAACCTTTTGGTCAACTGATGATCGGGCTTGGATTTGAAAATGCTTCCAGCAATCTGACCAGCAGCACGCATGCCATTATTTACCAAACTCAAAACCTAAAAGTAAATACGACCGCATTCAGTATAGATGCCGGCGCCGGACTGGATATTAAGCTGACCAAGAATTTCGATCTGCGCATTATCCAGGTTGATTTTGTGCCGACATTTTCATTTAAAACAGACATACAAAAGACGGGGGATCTGCGCGGACCGTTCCCGTTCACAAGTTTCCCGAATGATCGCTTATACACGTTACAAACAGTGACCACCAATAACGGCTTCCAGGCTAATTTCAGGTTTGGGGCAGGAATTGTTTTTACACCGGATCTATAGTATAAGCATTAAATCTTTTAGCTGGCATATCTGCGCAGGTACGTCGACAGGCCTGGGTAAATTTGCCGGGTTAAAATAGATCGCGTCCATGCCAAAATTCAAGGCACCGTAAACGTCGGCCTCCAGGCTATCGCCAATCATCAGGCTCTCATGCTTCGCGGCAGTCGAAAGATCGAGCGCGTGCTGGAAAATTGCCTTGTCGGGTTTGTTGACACCGACAATCTCTGAGATAATAATATTTTGGAAATACCTCGCCAGGTTGGTGCCGCTGATCTTGAGTTCGGTCGATTCGCGAAAACCGTTCGAGATCAGGTGCAGCGTATATTTCGCCTGCAGATATTGCAGTGTCTCGTGCGCATCGGGGAACAAATTGGTTTTGGTCGGGCAGAGTCTTACGTAATGATCCTCAAAACCTACAGGTATTACATCCGGGTGCATGCCCAGGTCCAGGAATGTCTGTTTGAAGCGTGCTTCTCTAAGTTCATCCTTGGTTATCCTGCCTAAATGATATTCGGCCCAAAGCCGGTGGTTATGGCGGGTATACGTTTCGATGAAAAGATCGGCCGAAAGCAGACCGAGGTCTTTAAGGCGGTAAATGCCGTATAATTCATGCAACGCTTCCTCGGCATTCTTGTCGAAATCCCAGATAGTATGGTCGAGGTCGAAAAAAAGATGCTTTTTTAATGCGAAATTCGGAGTGTGCAATGCGGAATCCATTTAAATCTGTAACGCAAAATTAAACATTCCGCAATCGACAATTCGCATTCCGTATTGATCACATTTTTTCCCCGAACGCCAGGTCTCCTGCATCGCCGAGGCCGGGTACGATATAAGCTTTTGAGGTCATTTCCTCGTCTACAGCGCCTACCCAGATATGCGCTTTGGGAAGATGCGCCTTTACGTGCTCGATCCCAACCGTGCTGGCGATAACAGCCGCGATATGCAGATCTTTAATAGAAAACATCGCCATCAGCTCCTTGCAAACCTCAACAACGCTTTGCCCGGTGGCCAGCATCGTATCGCATAGAATGAATGTTTTTCCGTCCAGGTTAGGCGTAGCAATATGATCGATATTGATAATAAAATCGCCGTTCTTGCGCACCTTTCGATAAGCAGTGATGAAGGCGGACGGTGATCTGTCAAAAAAATTCTGAAATCCCTGGTGAAAAGGCAGCCCCGCGCGAAGTATTGTTCCCAATACGGGCTGTGTTTGCGGTACATTTACCGTAGCGACCCCCAGCGGGGTTTGCACTTCGGTTGCTTCATACTTCAGCTTTTTACTGATCTCGTACGCCAGGATTTCGCCTAATCTTTCCTGGTTACGCCTGAAGCGGGCCATATCCAATTGCGTATTTGCGTCGCGCAGTTCAGCAATGAACTGGTTAGCCAGGGTATTGGTCTTGTTAAGCACAAAAAACATACTTAAATCTACCGGTTTAGCGCGTAATTTTTCTAAAACAATCATTAGATTATGATTAAAAATTTTGCTGAAGCTTTACCCTGTTATGATTGAATAAACGAAACGTCTGAGCATTAGGTTTTCTACGGGTAGTAATATTTTTTGCCCGGCAAGGCACTCGTTCAAAACGCTGCTGACATATAGCTGTCATTCGCCCCATATAGTTTTGACAGCACAAAAAAGGCTATGAAAACTTTTAGCAAACTAACGGAAAATGACCCGGTTACAGCGCGTTTACTGACTTTCTGCACACAAACCGTTTATACTATTATTCGTATTTTTGTAATGATCTATGGATTTTAAATTAACCTCTGAATACCAGCCGACCGGCGATCAGCCCGAAGCCATTCGTCAGTTGGTACAAGGCGTCAACAATAACGATACGTATCAAACCCTGCTTGGCGTTACAGGCTCCGGGAAAACTTTTACGGTGGCAAATGTTATCGCTCAAACGCAGCGCCCGACACTGATATTGAGCCACAACAAAACACTGGCCGCGCAGCTTTACGGCGAGTTCAAACAGTTCTTTCCGGAGAATGCGGTAAACTATTTTGTTTCATACTACGACTATTACCAACCCGAGGCTTTTATCCCCACCACGAATACCTATATCGAAAAAGACCTGAAGATCAACGACGAGATCGAAAAGCTGCGCCTGCGGACTACTTCGGCGCTCATGTCAGGGCGCAGGGATGTGATCGTGGTTTCGTCTATTTCGTGCATTTATGGTATGGGCAATCCAGATGATTTTAAAGACTCGGTTTTCCGTTTTGCCGTGGGAACCAGAATCAGCCGCAACGCCTTCCTGCACCGGCTGGTCGAGATATTGTACGCGCGCACCACCGCCGATTTCAAACGGGGCACATTCAGGGTAAAGGGCGACGTGGTAGACATTTTTCCCGCATACCTTGATTATGCCTACCGCATTTCTTTCTTTGGCGACGACATCGAAGAGTTAAGCACTTTTGATCCGTCGACCGGTAAGACGCTGGAGAAAATGACCCACATGGTCGTCTTTCCCGCCAACTTGTACGTAGCGCCACGGGAGCGCTTCCAACAATCCATCTGGGCCATACAGGAGGAACTTGAAACCCGCAAACAGCAATTCATTCGCGATCAACGCTTTCTTGAAGCCAAACGTTTGGAAGAAAGGGTAAATTACGACCTGGAGATGATCCGCGAGCTGGGTTATTGCTCGGGCATCGAGAACTATTCGAGGTTTTTTGACGGGCGCCAACCCGGCGCAAGGCCTTTCTGCCTGCTCGACTATTTCCCGGACGACTATTTAATGGTTATCGATGAAAGCCACGTAACGGTACCGCAGATCAGGGCCATGTATGGCGGCGACCGTTCGCGCAAGATATCCCTGGTCGAATATGGCTTCCGCCTGCCTGCCGCTTTGGACAACCGTCCGTTAAATTTCCAGGAATTTGAAAGGTTGGCGCCGCAAACTATTTATGTAAGCGCTACACCGGGCGATTTTGAGCTGGAAAAATCGGGCGGCGTAGTGGTTGAGCAGGTGATCCGCCCGACAGGATTGCTCGATCCTGTCATCGATGTACGCCCGGTGATCAACCAGGTAGACGATCTGCTGGAAGAAGTGGACCAAACGGTAAAGCAAGGCGATCGTGTGCTGGTAACGACGTTAACTAAACGAATGGCCGAGGAACTGGCCAAATATATGGATCGGCTCGGTATCAAATGCCGCTATATCCACAGCGAGGTAAAGACACTGGAGCGCGTCGAGATATTGAGGGGACTACGTTTAGGCGAATTTGACGTCTTGATCGGCATCAACCTGCTGCGGGAGGGGCTCGACCTGCCCGAAGTGTCGCTGGTAGCTATTTTGGATGCTGATAAAGAAGGCTTCCTGCGTTCCGAACGTTCGCTGATACAAACTATCGGGCGCGCGGCCAGGAACGACCACGGGCGCGTGATCATGTATGCGGATACCATTACCGAATCCATGCAGATCACGATGGACGAGACCAATCGCCGCCGCGAAAAACAGATCAATTATAATCTTGAACATGGCATCACACCAAAAACGGTCGGCAAATCGAGAGAGGCTATTATCGAACAAACTTCGGTAGTCGATTTTGTGGGCGGAGTGCAGAAACCTTACGTTGAGGCGGATATGGTTTCTATAGCTGCCGACCCGATCGTGCAATATATGACCAAAGCCGATCTGAAAAAAGCCATCGAAAATACCCGCAAGGACATGCTTACTGCCGCCAAGGATATGGACTTCCTCCTGGCCGCCAAATTGCGCGACGAAATGTTCGCGCTTGAAAAAATGATGGAAGAAAGATTTTAATGTGCAGAGACTCGGATATGCAAATGTGCAGACGATATTCGCTATTTTTGATTAAAACTTAGGTATGCAGCTATCGGACCTCGATTTTTCAAAAACATACTCCTATGCAGATTACCTGCAATGGACCTTTGAAGAACGCCTGGAATTGATCAAGGGCAAAATATTCAGAATGACGCCTGCACCCAATCTGTATCACCAGGAATTATCGGCCGTAATCCACGGCGAATTATACAATTATTTAAAAGGAAAAGCATGTCGTGTATTTTCAGCGCCGTTTGATGTGCGCCTTCCGCGCAAAAATGAGGGGAACGAGGACAAAAAAATATTTACAGTCGTACAGCCCGACGTATGTGTGATATGCGATGTCCTAAAATTGGATATTCGCGGCTGCACCGGCGCACCGGACATTGTTGTAGAAATCCTTTCGCCCGGAAATAACGAAAAAGAGTTACGCAATAAATATGAGGCGTATGAGGAAGCAGGCATAAAAGAGTATTGGATCGTATCACCCCAGGATAAAACATTTTTGAAATATACGCTTGCACCAAATGGGAGATATGAGCCCTCAAAGCTTATGACCATGGGCGACGTCATTACAACTCCCGTGCTTCCGGGTTTTACCCTCGATCTCGAAACGGTATTTGCCGATATTCCCTGACAGGAATATCATCCATAAATCATAATTCATTCGCATACCCGGTATTTGCACATTCGCACATCAAACGTTGTAATATTTTTCGTTCTCATTCGTCATAACGGGTACAAAGCGGCATGAAACAAATTCCGCTTTATAAACTTATATTTGTAGTCCAATTCTGATTCAAATGGAACTAATTCGTTTCCTGTTCATAGCTATCCTTGTTCTGTATATCATTCGTGCGCTTATCAGGCTTGTGCTGCCCATGTTGTTTCAAAGCGTAATCGGCAAAGCGCAGCAAGGGCA
>JAFDZK010000157.1 GCA_018267005.1 Bacteroidota bacterium | reverse complement strand
GGGCTTCCCAAGCATCGGCTGCCAGCCTTGCACGCGGGCGGTTCAGCCGGGTGAAGATTTCCGTGCCGGACGCTGGTGGTGGGAAGATCAATCGAAGAAAGAGTGCGGTTTGCATGTTCATGAAGAAAGCAAATAATTAATAATACATGAGTAATAAAGAGCAGTTGGATTATTTAGACGAGCTGGAGGCTGAAGCCATTTACATTCTGCGCGAGGTTGCGGGGCAATTTGAAAAGCCCGCGCTGCTGTTCTCGGGCGGCAAGGATTCGATCACACTGGTTTACCTGGCGCTGAAGGCATTTCGGCCAGGTAAGTTCCCTTTTCCGCTGGTGCACATCGATACCGGCCACAACTTTGACGAAGCGATTATTTATCGCGATAATCTAATCGAGCGTATCGGCGAAAAACTGATCGTAGGTTATGTCCAGGATGATATTGACGCAGGCCGCGTGGTGGAGCAAAAAGGCAAAAATGCCAGCCGCAATCAATTGCAAACCGTTACCCTGCTGAATACCATCGCCAAACATCAGTTTGACGCCTGCATTGGCGGAGCACGCCGTGATGAAGAAAAAGCCCGCGCGAAAGAGCGTATTTTCTCGGTTCGGGATGAGTTCGGCCAGTGGGATCCTAAACGCCAGCGCCCTGAACTTTGGAATTTGTATAACGGCAAGATCCACAAGGGCGAAAATGTACGCGTGTTCCCGATCAGCAACTGGACCGAACTAGATGTATGGAATTATATCCGGCGCGAAAATATTCCGCTGCCAAGCCTTTATTTCTCGCATGAGCGCGATGTGATCACCCGCAACGGGGTATATATGGCTGCGTCGCCTTTCCTGAATATGGATGAAGAAGACATAGTGGAGCGCAAAAGCGTTCGTTTCCGCACCGTAGGCGACATGAGCTGTACCGCGGCAGTAGAGTCGTACGCGGATCAAATAGACGACATAATTAACGAAATAAGCGAATCCCGGATAAGTGAGCGCGGCGCCCGCATGGATGATAAGGTGAGTGAGGCCGCCATGGAAGAACGCAAGAAAGGAGGATATTTCTGATATAGGATGCCGGGTTTTTAATATTGGATTTAAGCTTTTATGCTTGAATTCTGCACTCTGAAATCCGCATTCCGAAATCCGAAATCAAAATATTATGAATATTCTAAAATTTATAACAGCCGGGAGTGTTGACGACGGCAAAAGCACGTTGATAGGTCGTTTATTGTATGACAGCGAAGCCATCCTGGTTGACCAATTAGAAGCTCTGCAGCGCGCCAACCGCAAAAATGATGACGGCACCATCGACCTTGCTATTTTGACCGATGGCCTGAAAGCTGAGCGTGAGCAGGGCATTACTATCGACGTGGCCTACAAATATTTCCAGACCGAAAAACGCAAATTTATCATAGCCGATGCACCGGGCCATATCCAATACACCCGCAACATGGTTACCGGCGCATCCAACTCTGATTTAGCAATTATCCTGATAGACGCGCGCAAAGGTGTGATCGAGCAAACCATACGCCATTCATTCCTCGTTTCATTGCTGGGCCTGCCCCAGGTTGTGGTGGCGGTGAACAAGATGGATATGGTGGATTTTAGCCAGGACGTGTTTGAGAAGATCGTTGAAGATTATAAAAAGCTGGCCGAAAAAGTTGGGCTGAAAAGTGTTGCTTATATACCTGTGAGTGCGCTAAAAGGTGACAATATTGTTTACCAATCGGTACGCATGCCATGGTACTTAGGCGAAAGCCTTCTACCCTACCTGGAGGCGGTTGAAATTCCCGTCGATACACAAAGGGATCACGGGCGTTTCCCGGTGCAATGGGTTGTCCGTCCGCAAACTGACGAACTGCACGATTACCGCGGTTATGCAGGCCGCGTTGCCAGCGGGTCTTTGCGCGTAAACGATAAAGTAACCATTCTTCCATCCGGTTTTAATTCGACCATCAGCAGGATCGAACTGGCTGAGAAAGCGCCCGACGTTGCAGTTGCAGGTATGTCAGTAACCGTTCACCTCGAAGACGATATAGACATCAGCAGGGGCGACATTTTAGTTAGCGCGCACAATCAGCCTATCGTCTCGCAGCAGATTGAAACCGATCTATGCTGGATGGACACAAAACCCCTGGATACCTCGCACACTTATTTTATTCAGCATAACAGCAAGTTAACCCGTTGCCGCATACAGGAAATACTGTATAAGGTGAATATCAATAACCTTGAAAAGGATTATGATGAGAATTTCAAGCTGAATGACATCGGTCGTATCATAATCAAAACAGCTGATCCGCTGGCTTTCGATCTTTTCCAGGACAATAAAGCCAATGGCCGCGCGATACTGATCGATGGGCGTACCAATGTTACAGTCGGTGCACTGATGTTCAGGGCTAATGCCGATTAGCTACTTTTCAATCGATCTACATAAAATGGGGCTCCGGTTTTGGGGCCTTTGTTTTTTATTAATTTTGCAACATCTTCGTTACATTATATTGAGTAAACATTTTAGCATCACCTTTGTAGCCGAATCGCCGTTAATAGACTCATGAAAAGGCTGAAGTCCTTCAGATTTATGTTTTCCATAGCAGCGCTGCTGTTTGTCGCCAAACCGTTTTTGGGTTTCGAGGCATTTTACGGCCGGGTTCAGCCTCACATCTCTCATACCATATTGGTGAAAAGCTTCACCAAACGAAAACCGGAAAGTCTGAACGATGCCTATGCCAGTGCGAGCGCTTTACGACAAATGGTCTCCGATCCACCCTTAATTTTACTGCCGGCTATAGGCTTATTGCTGGCATTCATCCTGCCCTTTCTGATCGAAAGCATTATACCGCCCTTAAAAAAGGGTCTATCCAATACTCTTTCCCCGTATTCTGATCCGGCACCTGTGTATTTGCTGTCGGGCAAACTTTCTATTTGATATTAGTCTAATCAAGCCACCCGGCGTTGCATGGCGGTGCTGTGTAGCTTTCCTTTATTTATCCAAATAATTAATTCATTTAGAATCCATGTTTAAATCTCGAAAATTACTGATGTTTTTAGCGTTGTGCTGCCTGTCAGCAACAATGCTGCAGGCACAGCAAAATCCGCCCCCGGTCACCTTAAAACAATTACTGGCCAGGGTTGACAAAAATGCCCCTACGCTGATAACTGATTCATCGGCCATTCGCATCAGGCAAGCCCAGGCAGCCGAAATACGTAACAACTGGCTGCCAAATTTAAAACTGAATTACCAGGCCGATATTGGCACCAGTAACAACGTTACCGGGCCGTATTTCGGTTATGGTATAATTCCCTCAAGCTCAGGCGGTATTCATCCAAATAACGTCACTACCTCGTTGTCAACTAATTTAGGCATAGCGTCCTTCGACTGGGAGGTATACAACTTCGGCTATTACGGAGCTCAAAACCGGGTAGCCAATTCTAATATACAGGTTGAGCAAAATAATTACGCGCAGTCCAAATATACCCTGGAATCATTTACGATCAACGACTACCTGTTACTGATGAGCCTGCAGGATTATTTGAATATCCAGGCGCAGAACATCCGGCGTACCCAGGACATATTGCGATCCGTGTCCTCGTTAACCAAAAGCGGCGTACGGCCGGGCGTGGATACCAGTATCGCTAATGCTGAATTGTCAAAAGCAAGGCTTAATTACATCGAACTGAACAACCAGTTTCAGCAAGTTCAATTACAACTGGCCGAGATCACGGGATTACCGTACCAATCCATCGTCGCCGACACAACCGTAGCCGGGCAACTGATCAATTCGCAGGCCGTAATGTTTAATACCGATACCCTACATCATCCTATCATTAATTTCTACCAGTCGCTTTATCAAAACAGCAAAGAACAGGAGAACCTGGTCAAGCACCAGTACAATCCTAAAATATTTGTTGAAGGCGCAGCCTGGGGCCGCGGCTCCAGTGTCGACCCCGAAGGCAATTACAACAGCCTTTCATCCGGGTGGGGGTTCCAGCGGGATAACTACCTGGTTGGGGTCGGCATTTCTTTCAATGTTTTCGATCTGCGACGCGAGCATCTGAAGTTGAATACCCAGAAGGCCGAATCTGAATTCTACCGCAATAAGCTTGAGGAACAAAGAGCCATCCTGGCTTCGGGCGCTAACCAGGCTAACGCCGAAATGCAAACCGCCAGGCTACGATTGCTGGAAATTCCTAACCAGCTACGGGCCGCTGAAGAAGGTTACCGGCAAAAATTATCGCTTTACCGGAACGGTTTGACCGACATTATTGAGCTCGACGCTGCTCTGAGCATCCTGTATCGGGCCGAAACGGATTATGTACAAGCTAAGTATGCCTATACGAATGCCTTATTCAACCAGGCTATAACCGACAACCAGGTAAACACAATTCTTAACACCTTAAAATAATCTGAAAAATTATGTCAATGGTCACATCCGCACTGAAAAGGCCGATCACCGCAATAGTAATTACGGGCAGCCTTTTAATTTTTGCAGTGCTAAGTGCTATCAGTATACCGATAGATATTTTCCCCAAGCTAAACCTGCCCACGATCTATGTGATCGAATCATACGGCGGTATGTCGGCGCAGCAGATGGAAGGTTTTTTCGCCACCCGCATGGCCGACCAGTTTCTGTACGTAAATGGCGTACAAAGCATATCAACCAAGAATATACAGGGCCTTTGCCTGCTTAAGATAACGTTCTATGAAAGTACCAACATGGCCGAGGCCTCGGCCCAGGTGGCTTTACAGGTAAATCGTGTAATGAGCTTTTTCCCGCCGGGTGCGTTGCCGCCGCAGGTTATACGTTTCGACGCATCTTCGCTACCAGTTGGACAGCTCGTTTTCGCAAGCCCTACCCGTCCGTTAAAAGATGTGTACGACCTGGCGGCAACCCGCATACGTCCGATGTTTGCTACCATACCGGGTCTTTCAGCGCCGCCGCCATTTGGTTCGAATGCACGATCCATCGTCATCAACGTCGACCCAGATAAACTTAGAAGCTACGATTTGACCCCGGATGAGGTGGTCGCCGCGCTGTCCAAATTCAACTTCATGTCGCCTTCGGGTAACCTGCGTCTGGGCGACGACATGCTCGTAACCTCGATGAACTCATTGATCCGCAGTGCTGATAACTTTCAAACAATACCGATCAAGACGGTCAACGGTGTGCCTATTTTCATTAAAGACGTGGCCCGTGTTGCCGATGCCGCTGACGTTACGGTCGACTACGCCCTGATCAACGGTAAGCGATCAGTGTATATGCCGGTAGTTAAGACGGCGGATGCCTCAACCTGGTCGGTGGTGCAACAACTAAAGGCAAAGTTGCCCGAAATGCAGAACCTGCTGCCTGATGACGTAAAAATATCGTACGAATTCGACCAGTCGGTTTTCGTAATCAATGCTGTAAAAAGCCTGATGACAGAGGGCGGCCTCGGCGCGCTCCTTACCGGTTTGATGGTTCTCTTATTTCTCCAGGACCTGCGAAGCAGTTTGATCGTAATTATTACGATACCGGTTTCTATTATGATCGGTGTGCTGCTGCTTAGTCTTTGCGGGCAGACGATCAATATTATGACGTTAAGCGGTCTGGCCTTGGCCATAGGTATTTTGGTCGACCAGGCGACGGTAACGATCGAGAACATACACCAGCACCTGGAAATGGGTAAATCCAAACGCCAGGCCATTTACGATGGCTGCGAAGAAATAGCCTTCCCTTTGCTGCTTATCCTGCTTTGTATCCTGGCCGTGTTTGCGCCTTCGTTTATGATGAAGGGTGTTCCAAAAGCCATGTTCCTGCCTCTTTCGCTGTCTATTGGCTTGACAATGATTGTGTCGTATGTTTTAGCGCAGACGGTTGTTCCTATCCTGAGTAACTGGATGCTTAAGGCAGAAAAATACCAACACTATACCCATGGAAAGGTACATGCTCATGCTGGTGAAGCCCTGAATCATCCCGAAGAACTGCAGGTTGACATGCACATGCAGAAAGAGGAAGAAGAGCCTGAAAAGAACGACACCTTCGAAAAGATAAAAATGCGCTTTGTCCGAATCCTAACCCGCTGGATGCCGCGAAAAAAACTGATTGTGCCAATTTACCTGGTTGGCGTGATCGGACTCGCCGCAGTCGGTTTTATCATTATCGGTAAAGACATGATGCCAAAGCTGAATAACGGACAGTTCCAGATACGCATTAAAGAACCGGACGGAACCCGCCTTGAACGCACCGAAGCAAAATTTAAGCAGGTACTGAACATTATCAATGAAACAGTAGATAACCATGTGGCGATTACTTCGGGCTACGTTGGTATCATACCCAGCAGCTTTGGATCAAGCAATCTGTATATTTTCAATACGGGTACACAGGAAGCTGTGATCCAGGTGGAGCTTGATCCCGACTATAAAATGAACATGGACGAGCTGAAAGATGCGCTCCGCCACAATATCGCCAAAGAGCTACCCGAAATGCGCATTACTTTCGAGCCGATCGACATGACGGAAAAGATCATGAGCCAGGGCGCCTCAACTCCTATAGAGGTGCAGGTTGCGGGTAAAGATATGCAGCAGATCGAGGGTTTCGCCGGTAAAGTGGTTAACAAATTGAAGCAAATACCTTATCTGCGCGATGTGCAGATTGCCCAACCGCTTAATTTTCCAACGATCGAAATTACGCTCGACAGGCTAAAAATAGCGCAATTGGGGCTGAACATTAAGGACATATCCAATTCCGTCACCGCAAGTACCTCATCAAGCCGGTTTACCGAAAAGAACCTCTGGCTCGATTCGAAGAACCAGTATACTTACCAGGTACAAGTGCAAATTCCTGAATATGTAATGAATTCGATGGATCAGCTCAAAGAAATACCCCTGATACAAGGGAAAAGCAGCCCGGTATTAGGCGATGTCGCTACCTTTAAAACGATCTATTCGCCGGGCGAGTACGACCGCGTGGGCCCGCGCAGATATTTGTCGGTAAGCGCCAACATTTATAAAACGGACTTGGGTAAAGCCACTTCGGATGTTGAACAAGCAGTTAAATCTGTTGGCACACCCCCGAAAGGGCTGGTTACAAAGCTGGGAGGCATGTCGGGGCTGCTGATCGAAACTTTAAGCAGCTTGCAGAACGGCCTGATGTTCGCCATATTGGTAATATACCTGCTGCTGGCCGCTAATTATCAATCGTTCAAGGTTGCGTTAAGTGTCTTGGTTACAGTACCGGCGGTAATATTAGGCTCACTGATAGCCCTGCTTATTACCGGGGCGACGCTGAATCTGCAATCGTACATGGGTATGATCATGTCGACTGGCGTATCCGTAGCGAACGCGATCCTGATCGTTACTAATGCGGAAAAATTGAGACTTGACTACCGTGATGCCAACAAGGGGGCCATAGTAAGTGCATCCATCAGGCTAAGGCCCATTTTAATGACCAGTATGGCCATGATCGCGGGCATGATCCCGATGGCGTCGGGCTTGGGTGAGGCCGGCGAACAGAGCGCCCCCTTGGGCAGAGCGGTTATCGGCGGTCTTTTTGCCTCCACCCTGTCGGCTTTATTTATCCTGCCATTGGTATTTGCCTGGCTACAGGAAAAAACAAGCTACGAGTCGCCGGAATTAATGCCTCAAACCGAAATAAATACATCAAATGAACATAACTAAAATGAAATATAACATCATTGTACTTGCAGCGCTCGCTTGCTCGCTGGCTGCATGCTCGGGTAACCACAAACCCGTCGATCTTGGCGATACCAAAAAAACTGATGCTGATCCATACAAAACCGGAACCGTAGCCGAGAAAGCACTTTCCGGCGCAGCACGCTTGCCGGGACAATTGCAAGCCTTTTACGAAGTTAATATTTTCCCCAAGGTGAACGGATTTGTGAAGAATCTGTACGTCGACCGGGGTTCTGTTGTAAAAAAGGGCCAGTTGCTGGCCGTGCTTGAAGCTCCGGAATTGGATGCACAGTTCCAGGCAGCAAATTCGCGTTACCTGCAGGCCCAGGAAAACGCGGTGGCCAGCAAGGAAAAATACGAACGCCTTAAAGAAGCCGCAAAAGAGCCCGGCTCGGTTTCGGTACTGGACCTCGACGATGCACAGTCGAGAATGAGAGCCGACCAGGCTATGGTAAATTCGGAGCGCTCAAACGTTGAATCGGTGCGTACCATGGCTGGCTACCTGAAAATATATGCGCCGTTCGATGGCGTGATAACACAGCGTAATATTTCGCCGGGCACGCTGGTTTCTCCTGGCAAAACATCCGATCTGCCTATGCTTGTGCTGCAGGATATCAATAAGTTGCGCTTGCTGGTCTATATTCCCGAAGATTATGTAGATAAGGTCGACCTGGACCAACCTGTGACCTACACGCTGAACGCCATGCCCGGCCAGCCGCACAAAGCGAAGATCAGCCGTTCGGCCAATGCCTTGAGCACCCTGCACCAGGAAGCGATCGAGATCGATGTTATGAACAAACACAACATGCTGAAACCGGGCATGTACGCCGAAGTCGACATACCGATGCTCTCGGGCGCCAAATCGCTGTTGGTGCCAAATAATGCTATCGTCCGCTCCACCGAGCGTGAATATGTGATTGCGGTTAACGATGGAAAAACCGAATACGTGGATGTAAAAGACGGGCTGACAAGTCATGATTCGACCGAAGTATTTGGCAACCTAAAACCTGGAAACACGATCATCACCAATGCCAACGACGAAATAAAAGAAGGCATTTCCCTTAAATAAATAATCCTTTTAATATGCCAGCAGCGCTTCTCCCAGTGCTGCTGGCATATTTTTTTGCTTTATATATTTACTTTAAGTATTTCATGATAAGTATTTTATATAAATAGTCTACAAAATTTATAGACTATTTTCTTCGAAATACTTGACGAAATGATTTTACTTATATATTTTTATACGACTAAATCAGTAGATTATATAGATTTAATAGGATAATAAAAAAAAACAGTCCGCAAATCGCAACTAAACGCAACAAATGAAAAATTTTTACCTCAAAACCATCGCACTTTTATCTATCTTGTTTCTCACAACATTTTCTGTCGAAGCACAGCAGAATGAAGATCTGTTAAACATCCTGATTAAAAAAGGCCTGGTCACCCAGCAGGAAGCCGACTCGATCCGTTCGGAACAGGCCATAAAAGAACAGGCAAAACGCGATAAAGACAAGGAGAATCAGCATAACATATCCATCGGCAGCCGGGCATTGCAAATAAGCGGCCTGGTACAGGCGCGTTACCAGGACTTCCAGCAAACAAGCGTTAATAATGCGTTCGACCTGCATCGCGCCCGATTGGATGCCAAAGGCAATATTACCGACAACTGGAGTTACGAGGTATATACCGAATTTGCCGCCTCGACCAAATTGCTCGACGCATATACCGCTTACAAATTCGGCGATTTCCTGAAAGTCAGTGCCGGACAGTTTAAAGTGCCGCTGTCATATGAGAGCCTGGTATCCGATTCACAGCTTGATTTTATCGACCGTTCGCAAACTGTTGAGGCGCTTGCGGGCCGCTCAAAAGATATAATCGGCAATCAAAACGGCCGGGATATCGGCCTGCAGATCAACGGAAGCTTCGCAAAGCTGAACGATCATTACCTGTTCGACTATATACTAGGCGTGTTTAACGGCGCAGGTTACAATGTAACGACGGATAACAATAATTATAAAGACTTTGCGGGCCGCCTTGTTATTCATCCAATAAGAGCGCTTAGTTTCGGCGGCAGCTTGTATGAAGGCGAAGATGTCCCGGCCGCTACTACCAAAGTGCCCAACCCGGGCAGCCAGGTTCGTCACCGCTATGGATTTGACGGCCAGTTTGTTTCAGGCCCGTTCTCGGTTGGTGCCGAATACCTCCATGGTACCGATGGCGCCATTAACAGGGATGGCTGGTATGCCCAGGCTGGTTACTACGTGGTACCCAAGTTCCTGCAGATACTCGGCAAGTACGACACCTACGATCCGAACAAGGTAAATCCTACAGACCGCACATATATCTACACCACCGGAGTAAACTTCGTGTTCAACCAGTGGACCAAGCTATCGGTAGACTATCTCTTCAGGCATGAAGAAGCCACTGTACAAATACAAAACAATATTCTTGAGGCACAATTACAGATCGCATTCTAAACTATTAATTCATGAAAAAGATACTTTTTAAACAGCAGGTCATTCTTTCGATGATCGCCGTAGCAGGGATAGTGATCATCTTGTTGTCGTCCTTCAAAAAAAATCATCCGGCGCCGGCGCCGGA
>JAFDZK010000156.1 GCA_018267005.1 Bacteroidota bacterium | reverse complement strand
CAACGATTGATTCGGAAAGGTAATTATTTTACCGATGAGAAACAATAAGCAAGTCCAGGTCTTTGCATGGGATGTTGAAGCGTTCGCCGATAAATTTACTGGTCAGGTGACCTTCATATATATAAACCGCATTGCGCACGCCCGATTTTTGCCAGATCACGTTTTTAACCCCGCCCTGCTCGCCGATGTCGAGCAAAATAGGGGTGAAAATATTGGTTAAGGCATAAGTTGCGGTCCTGGCTACGCGCGATGCGATGTTGGGCACACAATAGTGAATGACATCGTACTTCCTGAAAACGGGGTGCGTATGGTTAGTTACCTCCGATGTTTCAAAACAGCCGCCCTGGTCGATGCTCACGTCGATGATCACGGCGTTGGGCTTCATGCGGCTTACGGTAGCTTCAGAGACGATGCAAGGGCTGCGGCCATCTTCGGCGCGCATGGCGCCAATGGCTACATCGCATGTGGTGATGGCTTTTTCCAGTACAATGGGCTGTACCACGGATGTAAAAACGCGCGTGCCGATATTATTCTGCAACCTCCGCAGCTTATAGATCGAAGGGTCGAATACCTTTACCTCGGCGCCCAATGAAATGGCCGTGCGCGCAGCGTATTCACCTACCGTGCCCGCACCAAGTATTACGATCTCGGTGGGCGGAACGCCGGTTATACCCCCCAGCATCAGGCCCTTGCCGTTAAATATATTGCTTAGGTATTCAGCGGCGATCAGGATAGAAGTGGCGCCGACGATCTCGCTCATGGCTCTCACCACGCTCAGCGAACTGCCCTCGTCGCGCAAATGCTCAAAGCTTAGCGCCGTGATCTTTTTGTTGATCATTGCCTGCAGGCATTCGGCTTTTAGTGTGGATATCTGCAAGGTGGAAAGCAGTATCTGGTGAGACCTCATCATCTCGATCTCCTGCAGCGTAGGCGGAGCGATTTTAATGATCAGGTTTGCTTCATAGACTGCTTTGGTATCATAAACTATGCGCGCGCCCTGCTCGCTATAATCCTTGTCCGAAAAATTAGCAGCCTGGCCGGCATTGCTTTCCAGGATAACTTCGTGCCCGTTGTTGATTAGCAAAGCTACCGAAAGCGGGGTCAGCGCTATCCTGTTTTCCTGGAACGACGTCTCTTTCGGTATCCCGATATAAAGCTTGTTTTTCCTGGTCTTTACCTCCAGCATCGACTCCTGGGGCTGCATCATAGCCTTTTTTGCGACGTCAGAAAAGCCACTGTATAATTCCGAACTCATGCGTATTTTTTCCGGATGATGAAGGTAGGGAAAATAAATTAAATCTTCTTAAAAGTTAATAAACGTTCATTGCCGTTTAAAACTTTTATATCGATCCGGGTATAATGTTCCGGTAATAGCTCACTGATCTTCTCGGGCCATTCAATAAAACAGTATTGACCCGAATAAAAGTACTCTTCGTAGCCCAGATCCAGCGCTTCGGTTTGGCTTTTAAGACGGTAAAAATCAAAATGGAAAATACGGCCCCCGGGCCGCTCGTATTCGTTCACGATAGAAAACGTGGGACTGGTGGCAATTCCTGCTGCGTTCAGTACTTTGCAGATCGCCTGGATGAAGGTAGTCTTGCCGGCTCCCATGACACCGTAAAGCAGAAATATTTTTTCATCACCCGCAAAGCTGATCAGTTCTTTTGCAGCAACTTCCAGGGCGCCTGTATTGTGTATCGTCATTTCCATGCTCTGCAAAGTTAAAATATAAATTTTTCAGAAGATGGGCAGGCGATAGATTAGTCTGATTACCGCCGTTTTTATATCATTTTTCGGGTAGAAAAAATTCGCTTTAGCGATGGCTATATATATCGATCATTGTCAATTATTTATAAATAATTACTTCATGTAAAATCGATTGAAATTGTCTTATAACTTATTGACTCATTGTTATTTACAAAAATATTTCCGTCGGGTTAATTGTTGCTCAATTTGGGGAATAATAGCGACTTGTCTAAGCTCGTATCGGGTGATAGCAAGCATCCGGTCAAACCGTAATTCTTGCCAAATAGCAATTTTTGGCGGGTAAAAACGGCAAAAAAGTCCAAGCCGAAGCCTTAATAGGCTATTCAGCACAGTTATTGCCTCTAAGCTGGTACCTGATCATTGGTAACTATTGGCAGAAACCTATATGAAAATCTTAACACGAACTTTTTCTACTATCATTATTATATTCCTGCTCTTTGCGGGTAAAGCACTTGCACAAACTGTCTACGATTGGACCGATGCGGCAAAGGACAATAACTGGACGACAGCCGGCAACTGGAACATCAACGGTGTTAAGGCCACGACCTACCCCGGTCAGACCAGCAATACCGACCAGGTGCAATTTGCTGTAAACGACTATTATACAAATTCGCAAAGACCCGATCTCGCTTCAACGGATTCTGTTTCCGTAGCTTCGGTAACCATCGGCGACAATACGAACTCGAATGGCGGGCTGTCTGCTATTTATATCCGGGTAGATGGCAAACTGAACGTAACCGGGGCCATTACACAAGACCACAGCAACAACAGCGGATTGGTCGGAAATGGTACGATCACTTACCCGTCGGGTTATGATTATAGTATTCAAACCTACCTGTACGGTACTGGTAAAATTTACTGCCAGACAATGCAGATCGGCGATAATACTGTTTCGCTCGTCAGTGGTGTTAATAATATTACACGATTTCAGTTGGGTAATGGAAGCGTAGGACAGGGCCTCACTACTGTCGTAAGCGGTAATCTTATTATTAATTCTATAACAAAGAACGATGCCTCAACCGATGTCATTCTTAGCGTAAGCAATGCAAACTTTGGAATTTATTCCGGCTCGCTGACAGTAGGAGGCCAGATCAGGCTGCAAAATACCGGGGATATTAATTATTCCACTACCCAGTTTCAACCCCAGGCCCGGTTTTCAATGCAGGCTTTTAATAACAGCAGCGCTACTTATCTGTATCTGAAGGGTGCTAATGCATTGTGGGCGCAGCCGGTGGACCCTACATACGGCAAATACGGTTCAAATTATTTTGACTTCTTCCTTGTTGACAGGCAGACAATGATCAATAATGGCGGAACTTCCTCCACGCAGCCAACCTTGACAACCCCGGATAAAACCGTGGTCGTATACTCTGGCAATGTGGACCAGGAAGTATTTACAAACTCCAGCTTCCCTCAAAATTCCGTACTCGATAAGGACGGCGGACAATATGAATATCTCGAATTCTCAGGATCGGGCAAAAAAACATTCGACGTTACATCGGACCAGGTGAACTATCCCCTTTATGTTTCAGGCGATCTTACCATCGATGCCGGAAGTGAGACGGTTGACCTGAGCACGAACAATCCGAAGCTTGTGCTGAACAATGCGAACAACTTATTTACAAGCTACGGATCATACAATATCAACTGGACTATACCTATCGTATCAAATGTAACTATAGGCACCGGCGCAACCTTCCAAAACGGAACTGTTGCCTTTACCGTTCCGGGCGTTGCTACCAATAACGGTACGTTCAATACGAGCAGTTCTAATGGGGTAACTTTTACTGGCGCGCTCAGCAATACCGGTACCTTCAATCAATCTGGCTCGGGCGTGGTAACAGCAAGCAGCACTACTGCCAATTCGGGCACTTATAACCAGTCGGGCAGTGGCACGCTTACGTTCACAGGCGCCATGACCAATTCTGGCAACTTTAGCCAATCAGCCGGTACGATCAATATCAATAATACCTATACCAATTCGGGTACGTTTAAAGCGACGGCCGGCACCGTTAATTTGAACCAGTCGGGTGCGCAATCCTTAACCGACAACAGCGCCGCCGGTGCAGGTACTACTTTCTTTAAGGTCAACGTACAAAACGGCGGCACCAAAACGCTTTCAGGTTCCGGCAGCGGCCAATTTTACGTGGCCAGCACCGGCACACTGAATATGCTGAACAATACCACTCTTGCAGCCAACGGGTACCTGACATTGATATCAGATGCAAACGGTGCTGCAACCGTTACCGCAATCCCTTCAGGCTGCAGCATTACCGGCAATGTCGACGTACAGCGTTATGTATCGGCAAACCGTGCTTACCGCCTCGTATCTTCCCCGGTTTATACCAGCAACGACGGGACTAACAATATTTACAGCGTCAATTACCTATTAACCAATACTTACTTGACCGGCCCCGGCGGCGGTTTCGATAAAACAGGCAATCCAACACTTTACCTTTACCGTGAGAATATGGCGCCGCAATACAGTTCCTTTCTGAACAGTAACTTCAGGGGAATTGCCGACATATCAACAGCGCCCACGTATAGTATCTCAGGCGATGGCAACTATAACATTCCGGTTGGTAACGGTTACCTGTTCTATTTCAGGGGAAGCCGTAAACAAGCTTTGCTGGCCACTCTGACCACTGCCGGCGCTGCGGCTACTACAGACACCCTGAATGCAGTAGGCGTTTTAAACCAGGGCCCGGTTACGGTTCACGACTGGTATACGCCGGCTTCGGGAAACCTGGGCTACACCACCACATCAAACGATGCCACGATCGAAGGCATGAACCTGGTGGGCAACCCTTATGCAAGCTCCATCAATTGGGACAACTTCAGCTCGACCAATTCGTCGGCAGCCATTTACGGGCCGAATGTGTCTAAATATAGCTATAAACTGATCCCGACCGGTCTGCAGGGTTCGGGTAACTACGACGTTTACCAGGCCGGCACGGGCGGCATAGGCACGCAAGGCACATCCAACGCCAATATTATAGCCAGCGGCGAAGGATTTTTTGTACAGGCGATTAACGCGTCGGCCTCGTTAAAATTTACCGAATCGGCAAAAACCAGCACGCTGGTTACCGGCAGCAACTTGTACATGAGCACATTTATCGCCAACGCGGTTCCGCAATATCTTCGTTTGCAATTGGCCATGGATACCGTAAATACCGACGGTATCATCATCAACTTCGATCCTTCGGCAAAAGCAGCGTTCGACCCATCCGAAGATGCGCGATATAAAGTGGGTACCGGCAAGGTAAGCTTATCGAGCTTGTCGAGGGACAATGTGGCCCTGGCAATCAATCAGTTGCCGCTCTCGAATGGACTGGTGATCCCGCTCAAAGTGAGTGCTTCCGCCGGCGGCACCTATAAGCTGAACATGAAAAGTATCAGTGGCATTCCGCAGATATACGATATATGGCTGAAAGATGCGGTTACAAAGGATTCGGTAAATATGCGCGCTACCGCTTCATACAGCTTTACTATCAATACTTCAGATACTACGACCTTTGGTTCAAGGCGTTTTACCATTGCCATTGAGCAAAACCCGGCCATGGCTTATAAACTACTGAGCTTCAACGCAAGCAAGGTCGACGGCAAAGCGGCTGTACAGGCAGTATGGACAACCCAAAATGAACAAAATTACACCAACTTCACTGTCGAGCGGAGCGCCGATAACGGCAAAACCTTCGTAGTTATCGGCAGCGTAGCATCTTCGGGCCAGGGCACCTACAGCTTTACCGATAACTCGCCTGTAAACGGCGACAACCAATACAGGCTGAAGCAAGAAGACATTAACAACAACATTAGCTATTCCAATACCGCCGATGTAGTGATCAATACAACCACTGCACCTAACATAACTAATCTGAGCGTTTATCCGAATCCGGTTAACAGCGTTGTTAATGTGGCTATTACCAGCACCAAACCGACTGATCAGGCCATTTACGATATCAGGGTAGTGAACAGCGCGGGTACAATTATAAAGCAAGCTTCATCATCGCAGGCCAACTGGCAAGCTAATGTCGGCGACCTGTTTACCGGAAGCTATATCATACAAGTATACAACAGCAAAGACAAGAGCCTTATAGGCCAAACCAAATTTGTAAAGCTATAACAACTTAAACAACATATAACCATTTCGCCCCCAAGAGGGTGTTTATTTTATTGCCAAGAGATGTAGTAAATGTTACACAAGTTGGGGAATATGAGCGACTTATATTGCCCAAACTAAAGTGGTTTAAGTTTACCCAATGTGAAAGTTTTTTAATTAATTATTTCTTTCCTGCTACCGGTAAGCAAGCGCAGAACTTTTAACGGGAATAATTTTTTCACCAGAAGGCTAATGCATGATTATTGCGCGAATTTCCTGCGCACATTTTATTGCTTAGCCTTATGAAGAGATTTTTTCCTAAGATTTTCATAATATCGCTGCTGCTATTTTTGGGAACAGCCGCTCGCGGACAGACAGTTTATGACTGGACTAACGGAGCCGGAACAGGAAATACAAGTTGGAAAACGCCAAGTAACTGGTCGATAGGCGGAGTTACCGCGACTACCTACCCGGGGCAAACCAGCAATACCGACAAGGTACAGTTTGCTATTAACAATTATTATACGAACGCTCAAAGACCTGACATTTTATCCGGAGATTCTATTTCCGTAAAATCTGTAACTATCGGCGATAACTCCAATGTGAATCTTGTCCAGACGGATGTTTACGTAAGAATAGATGGTATATTAAACGTAACAGATACGCTTTTACAGCAGCATAGTAACAACCAGGGCCTGGTTGGTACGCTTGATAGCGGCTATAAGTTTCCTCCCGGATATGATTATCATATTCAAACCTATTTATACGGCACAGGTAAACTTTATGCCGGAGCGATCAAGATTGGCGACAATACTGTACCGGCTATTTCAGGAGTAAATAATATTACCCGGTTCGACTTCGGTAACGGCGCAGCAAATTTAGGACTCACTACAGTAGTAACAGGCGATTTTATTGTTAATTCGGTTACCCAAAATGACCCTTCAACCCACCAAATCATCAGTGTAAATAATGCCAACTGTGCTGTTATTTCGGGCACGTTAACCATTAATGGCACATTAAAACTTCAAAACACAGGTACAATAAGTTATACCAACACGCAGTTTCAACCTCAGGCGCGCTTTGGGCTGCAGGTTTTTGGCAACGGTACAAATACAGTTTTGAATCTTAAAGGCGCGCATGCTTTAAGTATCACCGGTGCTGATCCCACTACCGGCCTGTACGGTTCAAATTATTATGATTTTTACATCATGGACCGTCAAACATTAATAACCGGCAGTACGAACTGGGGTACAACCACGGTGATCTATTCCGGGAATGTGGACCAGGAAGTTTATACTAACGCCAGTTTCTCGGTACCTTCCACGGTTAGTCCTATTTTGGATAACGTCGGCGGGGTGTATCAATATCTTGAATTTTCTGGTTCGGGAAAGAAGACATTTGACGCAACATCAGCATCGACTCCTTTTTATATTTCGGGCAATATAAAACTTGACGCCGGCACTGAAACCGTAGACCTGACGACAAACAATCCCACGCTTAGCTTAAATAATAATAATATCGCATTTACAAGTTTCGGAACGCCCAATTATACTTACACAATACCCATAGCAACGAGTTTTACTTCTGGCATAGGTTCTACGTTCCAGAACGGTTCAGTAGCACTAACCATTCCCGGCACTACCACCAACGGCGGTACGTTTGTAAACGGCTCGGGAGCCCTGACCATGACAGGCACCTTTACCAATACCGGCACCTTTAACCAGTCGGGAGCCGGGACGGTTACGGCAAGCAATACCACGTCAAATTCGGGCGTTTATAACCAAGGCGGGTCGGGAGCGCTCACCTTTGCCGGCGCGCTTACCAATTCGGGGACGGTGAATCAAACATCTTCGGGTACGGTTACATGCAGCAGCACGACAGGCAACTCCGGAACCTACAATCAAAACGGTACCGGCACACTCACCTTTGCCGGGGCGGTCACCAATACGGGAACGATAAACGATACCAACACAGGCGCCATTAACCTAAACAATACATTTAATAACAGCGGCTCGTCGGCACTATTCAAGCAGTCGGCCGGCACGGTCAACTTCAATAACAGCTACACCAATACAGGCACCTTCAGGGCCACCGGGGGAACGGAAAACCTGAATCAGTCGGGTACCCTGTCGCTGGTCGACAACAGTACCGCCTGGGTAGGCAGCAGTATCACCCCGGCTTCGGGAGGCACTACATTCTTTAATGTCAATGTATTGAACGGTGGAACCGTAGCCATGAGTGGCAGCGGCCAGTTTTACGTGGCCAGCACCGGTACGCTGAATATGTCGAATAATACTACGCTTACGACGGGCAACATTTTAACCCTTGTGTCTGATGTTAACGGGGCTGCAACGGTTACCACTATTCCTTCAGGCTGCACCATTAGCGGCAACGTAGATGTGCAGCGCTATGTGTCGGCAAACCGGGCTTACCGCCTGGTTTCGTCACCAGTTTATAGCGGAAATGACGGAACCAACAATTATTACGGTTTGACCTACCTGGAAACGAACACCTACCTTACCGGCGACGGCGGAGGTTTTGACAAGGCGGGCAATCCTACCCTCTACCTCTACCGCGAAAACAATGTACCACAGTATACCACCTTCTTCAATTCAAATTTCAGAGGTATAGCTAATATCACCAACCCGGCGGCGATCAATATGGACGATCCTTCATACCCGGTCGTGGATATCCCGCTAGGCAGCGGTTATCTGTTCTATTTCAGGGGCAGCCGTAAGCAGGCCAGCCTGGCTACGCTTACAACGCCCGGAGCTGCAGCTACTACTGACACCTTGAATGCAGTAGGTACACTAAATACCGGAAATATAACCGTGCACGACTGGTATACGCCATCATCCGCTAATTTAGGTTTTACTACTGTGTCTGGTGATAATACTGTTGAAGGAATGAACCTGGTGGGTAACCCTTACGCCAGTTCGATCGACTGGGACCAATATGGCAGCGGTATCATCGTCAACAAGGTGGCGCCTTTTAGCTATAAGCTGATCCCAACCGGTGCACAAGGTGCCGGTAATTATGATGTTTACCAGCAAGGTACCGACATCGGGGGGAATAAACAAGGAAGCCAGGGAACTCCCCATGCCAATATCATAGCTAGCGGCGAGGGCTTTTTTGTACAAGCTATAGATGCCACTGCGTCGCTAACATTTACCGAGTCTGCAAAAACAAATACACTAGTTACAGGCAGCAACTTATACATGAGCCGAATGATTGCCAACGTTATTCCTGAATACCTGCGTTTGCAACTCGCCCTCGATACGATGAATACCGATGGAATTATTATTAATTTCAATTCGGGCGCTAAAACAACCTATAACCCGACCGAGGACGCGATATACCGGGTAGGGACAGGAAAGGTAAGCCTGGCCAGTCTTTCCAGCGACAACAAAGCGCTGGCGATCAATGCCGAACCCTTGTCGAATGGCCTGGTGATCCCATTGAAAGTGGCTGCGACAGCCGGGGGTACTTACACGCTGAACCTGAAAAACATCAGCGGCATTCCGCAGATTTATGATGTGTGGCTGAAGGATGCTTTTACCAAAGATTCGGTGAATATGCGGACAACCCCGTCTTATAGCTTTACGATCACTACGTCGGATACAACAACATTTGGCTCAAGCCGGTTCAGCCTCGTCATGGAGCAAGATCCCGCCCTTGCTTACAAGTTGCTAAGCTTTAGCGGCAGTAAGGTAGACGGGAAACGGGAAGTGAGACTCGTTTGGAAAACGCAGAATGAGCAGAATTATACCAATTTTACTGTCCAGCGGAGCACCGATGGCGGCAAAACATTCAATGTCGTAGGAAGCCTGACTTCATCCGGCCTGGGAACGTACAGCTTCTTAGATAAATCGCCTGACCATGGCGATAACCAGTACCGCCTGAAACAGGAAGACATCAGCAACAATATCACTTATTCCAACGTGGTGACAGTGAAGGTCGACGGTAAAAAAATCCTGAATCTATATCCTAACCCGGCTTTGAGTACGATCTACCTTGATATAGATCCCAAAGCAGGCGCAACCTCGTACAGCATACGGATCACTAACAGTTGCGGCACAGTGGTTAAATATGCTGTGATAACGGATACGCACTGGCAGGACAACGTAAGCCGCCTGCTTACCGGAACATACCTGGTGCAAGTGGTAAATGATAAAGACAACAGCATTGTCGGTCAGACAAAATTTGTGAAATTGTAAGTAGTTCATATATTTAAAAAGCGCTATGGCACAATCGCCATGGCGCTTTTTTATTTCTCAGGCACTTTGCAAAATTATCTCGGGCCGTAAGTTGCTATCGGGATGATCATCTCCTCAAGCGAAATACCCCCGTGCTGGAATGTCTCGTTATAGAAATTAACGAAATGATTGTAGTTGTTCGGGTAGACGAAATAGCTGTCGTTC
>JAFDZK010000155.1 GCA_018267005.1 Bacteroidota bacterium | reverse complement strand
TAACGGGATGAATTATTAATCCCACCTCATTCGCTCCGTCGAAACGGGAAATGAATAAAGGATAACTACTAATTATCGTAGCTTATGATGAAGGTTGACCACAATTTATTGGATTTGCTGGACCTGATCGATAAGGCCGTCGTGATTTTTGGTTTGCCGATCGCAGTAATACAATACTTCAGAACCAAGAAAAAAGAAAAGCGGGACCGGGAATATGGCACTTATAATGCTCTTGATGAAAAATACCTGGAATTTCAGAAGCTGTGCCTTGATCATCCATACCTGAATATTTTCGATATCCCGGATGAAAACCCTAAAAAGCTGGACGAAAAACAGCAGAAGGAAGAACTGATCCTTTTTACCATGCTCTTCTCGATCTTTGAGCGCGCCTACCTGCTTTATTCGGACCAGTACAACGAAATCAAGAAGAAACAATGGATAGGCTGGGACGATTATATCCGTTCTTTTTGTGAAAGGGACAATTTTCTGCACGCCTGGGGTGTAAGCGGTAGCACCTTTGACACCGATTTCGAAGCGTATATGGAGCAAGTGATCGTCGAAGTGGCAAAAACGCGCGGGAAAAGTTAGTCAGGAAATACGTCAAAGGGCAAACCATTGGCGCAAGTCCGGCATGTGTCACGGTAATCGCAGGTGATTTCTTCGCCCTCACATATGTCAATTGCGGCGACACACTTAATAATTCGTTGGTGATCATCGAATTGGTTAATGGAATTCGGCTGATCGGAATGATTTGAGAAACGCGCGTTGTCGCCGCATAGATACCATTTTCCGTCCGACTGGAGAAAACCGTGTTTCTGAATATAGGTTCGTCCCGGTTCCTGAAGCGCTTCGAGTTCGTCGGGTGAAAACTCACGGTCGAAATTCAGATCGCGGATCCAGTAAACAGAGCCTTTTGGAATGAATTGCCCGGCGAATAAGCCAATACCCTTCCCGCTCACAGGCCCGATATAGGTCTCAACGATCAGCATTGGAAGAAAAAGTCTGTAAACGAATCATCAATAATTAGTAGTTATCCTTTATTCATTTCCCGTTTCGACGGAGCGAATGAGGTGGGATTAATAATTCATCCCGTTATAAAATTGGAACAATAAATTCTTTTGCGCAACGGGTGTTTTCACGGTATTTTTTGTAGCGTCAAATGCCCATTGTTGAAACGCATCTTTTATTTCAGCAACTCAAATAATCCCTCAACCCCCGGCTATCCTGTGTGCTTTTAAACGCGCCGCGGATCGGACTGAATAAAGCCGGGCTTATTCCCACCCTTCAGCCATTTGCGATAATCATCCCCTCTTGGTAAACCCATTCGCCGGATATAAGTGCGGGCCCTTGTGAAAGAGAGGAAAACCGTACCGAGCCAGTCACTCCAGTCTTGCGAGCTTCAACTAATTTATTAATTGTCAATAGCTTAAATTCATCCGGAGAGCGTGGGCGCCGCCTTTTAAAAAATCATAATTAGTAATATAGCGTGTTCGATAGCGGTGATTACGTTAGCTATATTTGCAGTATGCCTGCTAAAAAAATCAGTTATCCGGAACTTAAAGAACGCCGTCTGGAGCGGCCGGATGCCGCGCAATTAGCCTTATTGGAGAAGTCCATTTACCATAGTTTTAAAATGAAGTTCTCGAAGGATCCCAATTCCGGAATTTGCTATGACGGCGAGCCCGTGAAACTGGGCGGCGACTTGAACGATTTCTTTCAGCTGATCGTTAAAACTTATGCCAATCTTTGAATGTTCAACTCGGTATCGACAACGCTTATTACCGACGACCGCGGCGAGATCGATATCCGGATCCTGGCCGAACATCAAACCAATAGGCAAGATTTTGATTCTGCGGAGGTTTATTCGGTATGGAACAGCGTGCAGGAACCGCTCGGCCTCTTTACGCGAATGGGTGATGAGCTCTTTTACGAGGGGGATGGATTGAATGAGAGCGAACAACGGCAGGTCTCGGATTTTATTAAGGCCTATCGCGGGGGCGATTGGGATTTATAGCTACATTTGGTCATGGAATTCGGAAGACTGGAGCCGGAAGAGCTTGCAAGCGTCGACTTTACCTTGCCGCCTGATTCGCTGCAGAATATTGCGGTTCTAAAGTCTTCGCCGGGCACTGACAAATTTGAGCTGCGTGTTGGTGCAATGAAATGGGGCAGGAAGGAATGGCTGGGCAATTTTTATCCGGCGAAAACAGATGAAAAGAACTTCCTGGATGAATACGTCAAGCATTTCGATAGCATCTATTTCAATGCTACTTTTTACCAGGTCTATGGCCCGGATCAAATCCTGAAATGGAAAAAACAGGCGTCCGCGAATCCAAATTTTAAGTTTTTCCCGAAGGTGTCGCAAAGCATCACGCATCTGCGGCGGTTAAAAAACGCGGAGGAGTTAACTGCACAATTTATTTCGGGTGTCCGTGCATTTGGCGAGATGTTAGGTGCAGCACAACTTCAGGTCGGGGATAACTTTACACCTAAAAGCTTTCCTGAGTTAAAGGCGTATGTGGAATCGTTCCCCAAAGATTTTGAATATTTTATAGAGTTGAGGCATAGGGATTGGTTCACACCGGAATGGCTTCCTAAACTGTTTGACCTGTTCTCTAAGTACAATGTAGGCTTTGGGATGACGGATAGCCCCGGCAGGAGGGATTGCGTTCATATGCAACTTACTATTCCAAGGACAATGATACGATTTACAGCAAGCGGGGATGATGATGTAGATCGCAAACGGATGGATGCCTGGGCAGACCGTATCAAAGACTGGAAAAACAAGGGCTTGCTTTCTGCGGAATTTTTTATCACGGGTCCCGATGAAAAGATGACTCCAGACTTTATTCGGTACTTTAAATCCAGATTTTAAATTATGCCTGAAATTCCTGACCTGAATATATTCAGAAAGAACCTGGCCAAAAAGCTCGAAGGTAGGGTCCTTTCTGAGATCAATATAGTTAATCCCCGTAAGCTCAAAATACCGGTTGAAGATCTTAAAGCTGCGCTTGATGGCAAGAAACTAAAAAGTATCGAGCGGAAAGGAAAGGAGCTGCATTTCCATTTCGATGGTCATACCCTTGGCGTGCACCTGATGTTGCACGGCGCTATGTTTTGGTTCGGAGAAAAATACAATAAGGCCCTGACGATAGCCGAACTTCATTTTGCCGATGGCACCGGGCTGGCGATTACCGACTGGCAAAAGGCCGTTATCCTGACGCTTGACCCAAAGCCGAATAAGACACCGGATGCCATGGATATGCCGAAAGGCTACCTGAATGAGGCATTAAAGAAAAGCAACAAGCATATCAAAACCGCACTGACCGAAGGTAAGATCGTCCAGGGCATTGGCAATGCCTATATTGACGAAATCCTTTATGCCGCCGGGGTATCGCCTTACTCCAAAGCCAATAAAATCCCGGATAAAAAAATCGACGATATCACCCAGGCCATCCACGACGTGCTGACCCACGCCGAAAATCATATCCTCAGCCTGTTTCCCGACACGATCTCTGAAAAGGAGCGGGATTTCCTGCAAGTGCACCGGCCCAAACAAAAGCTGACGCTTCGGGGCGAACCCATTCACGTCGAAGAGGTCGACGGCCGCAAAACCTATTATGCCGACAGCCAAAAACTGTTTGAATAATCCAGGCGTTTGGTCTTTATGAGCTGGACCTGCCCGAACTATGACCGCGAACTGCCCTGGGACGACTATTTAAAAGATGGTCGCCCGAACTCATTCTCGTATTGACAAAATTTTCGCGGAGGTACAGGCTGGCGGCCCGATGAAGTATTAAGGCAGCAAGCCGCGCTTTTGAAAAGTCTCCGACAGAATGATCGAAGTATTGGTTTCTCCTAATTGCTGTAACTGACCAATAATTGCCTCCAACCGACGGGTGGTCGGCGTAATCACCTTCATAATCATGCAAAAGTTACCGGTAATATTAAAACATTCGGTGATCTCTGGTATTTCTTCCAATTTTTTAACTACACCCGCATGTGTTAAAGCGGATTTGAGCGTTATAAAAGCTTGAATAGGCATACCAATCTTTTCGTAGTCAATTACCGTGGCATAGGTTAAAATAACGCCTTCTTCTTCCATCCGCCTTAGGCGCTCGCTAACAGCAGGTCCGCTCAGGCCGACTTGTTTGCCAATGTCGGTAATGGATAAACGCGCGTCATCCTGCAAACATCTAAGTATGCGCAGGTTCAATTGATCAATGCCTTTAGAATCTGAATTTTTTTGATGCATTTCGTTTAAATTAAAGGCAAATCTATCCCTATTCCTTTATTATCAAATATAAAACTTTATCTCCACCCTTAATTTTGAGGTATGATGAAGATAATATTTTTGATAGTCTTAGTTGTTTTGTCGGCATGCACAATATCCGCGCAAAGCAAACCCGAAATTTTTCAGCCCGGTGTTATTAGCAAAGGCGATTATGAATCGCATGGCTCATTTACCCCAACCGGCGACACCTTGTATTTTATTAAATGCAGCTACGATTTGCAGATATCGGCTATTTGCGTTTCATACCGCAAAAAAGGTCGGTGGACTAATCCCGTAGTAGCCTCTTTTTCGGGCAAATACATGGACGCTGACCCCTTTGTTACCAAAGACGGACGTGAATTGTATTTTATGTCTAACCGGCCCTTAAAAGAAGGCGATCCCGTAAAAGATGATACGGATTTGTGGAAAGTGGTTTTTGAAGGAAACCACTGGAGCAAGCCCATCAACCTGGGGCCGATTATTAACAGCAAAGCCGACGAGTATTATCCAACCCTTGCCGATAACGGCGACTTATACTTTGGATCGCCACGGGCCGGGGGCAGCGGCATGAGTGACATTTGGTGCAGTAAATTGGTAAACGGCAAATATCAAACGCCTGTTAATCTGGGCGTTGCCATTAACACGGCAGGCAATGAATATGAGGCCTATATCGCACCGGATGAATCTTTTATCATCTACAACTCAAGCCCGGCTACGCTAACAGGGCTTGATTTTTACATCAGCTTTAACCGAAACGGCGTATGGACCAAAGCAAAGAAGCTTCCTTCGCCGTTTAATACCAACGCGATCGAATGGTCGCCAAAGGTAACGCATGACGGTCGCACGTTTTATTTTTCGAGCACAAGAAACACTAACGCGACTGTGCCCCAATTTCCAAACAATATAAGCCAGCTCAATCGCCGGCTACAAAATGCAGGTAACAGCCTGGCAGATATTTATACCGTAGATTTTAATAGCCTACTGCAATCCATTAAATGAAAAAGATCAATTTATTTTTTTCGATGCTTGGCAAAACCGGTTACGCCGGCAGCCAAAAACTGTTTGAATAGCCGGATCGTTTGGTCTTTATGAGCTGGACCGGAGGACTCCGGAGCGCCTTTTTATCTCCTGTTCTCATGAGAAATCTGTACCGCCAGGTGATGGATGCACGCAAAAGTGTTTCATTCGATTTAACCTGAACCCTCCGTCGATGAAATGTGTTGTGCCGGTAATATAATCCGCATCGTCAGACGCGAGGAAGACTGCCAGTTTTGCAACATCTTCAGGCTTGCCCGCCCGCTTCGCCGGAATCCGTTTTACCTCCTGCGCACGATAGGCTTCATCGTCAATCGCGCGTTGGTTCATAGGTGTCAAGATCAGACCAGGGGCAATATTGTTGACCGTAATGCCTCGTTCTGCAACTTCCAGCGCGAGACAGCGGGTCAAACCGCGTAACGCTGCCTTTGAAGCACTGTAATCGGTTTTACCGGGGCTTGCCGTCTCTTCATGCATGGAAGATATATTGATAATTCGCCCGGGGCCGTTGATTTGCATGCGATGTTTGACAAACTGCTGGCAGCAAAGGAAGGTTCCAAACAGGTTTGCGCTGATCGTATTTTTGAATTCATCGAACGTGTATTCATGGATATATTTACCGGCCCCGAGCACGCCGGCGCTATTGACCAGGATATCGATTTGGGAAACCGATTGCAAGGCGGTCTTATAGAGGTGCTGCACTGCTTCCTCGTTGCTTACATCCGCTTGAATCGTGAATGCGTTTACCCCGGCTTTCCGCGCTTCCGCCAAAGTGTAGGCTGCGCCCGATTCATTTTGCAGGTAACTTAAAATGACATTGGCGCCGTTCCGGGCATATTCAATCGCGATACGTTGTCCGATCCCTGATTCCGATCCCGTAATCAATGCTGTTTTGCCTGTTAACTTTTTCATGGGGGTTATTTACAGAAATTTTTTCAGGACCACTAGGTCGCAGGCTAAAAAAATTGAATGAAGAGGGAATAGGGACTAGTTTGCTGAAGCCTTAATAAGTCTTATATTTAAGCTCATCCCAATTCTATTATGCGCTTCAAAGATCTTACCGAACCACAGATATTGGCCCTGGCTGTTACGGCCGAGGAGGAGGACGCCCATATTTACCGTGACTTTGCCGACACTTTACGGGAGGAATTTCCTGCTTCGGCAGAATTATTTGACAAGATGGCGTCGGAAGAAGACGGGCACCGTCACCGGCTTATGGAATTATACAGAAAAAAATTCGGTGAACATATTCCCCTGATCAGGAGGCAGGAGGTAAAAGGGTTTTACAACAGACGTCCTTCCTGGTACCGCAAATCGCTGAGACCGGAGCATGCGCGCGAAGAAGCAGCACTTATGGAAATCGAAGCACAGCGTTTTTATGAAGCTGCAGCAAAGCAAACCAACGACGCGGCCATCAGGCAATTATTGGACGATCTTGCTCAGGAAGAGTCCCGCCACGAAGAAACGGCTGTGACCATGAACGAAAAGCAGGCGGAATCGGGCGCCGTGGATGTGGAACGCGAAACCGGCAGGCGTATCTTTGTTTTACGCTTTGTCCAGCCCGGCCTTGCCGGACTTATGGATGGCTCTGTTTCGACCCTCGCACCGCTGTTCGCTGCCGCCTTCGCTACCGGCAATACGATGGCGACCTTTAAGGTGGGGCTCGCTGCTTCTGTCGGCGCGGGTATCAGTATGGGTTTTGCTGAAGCACTGTCTGATGACGGCAAATTAAGCGGCAGGGGTTCCCCGCTGCTTCGCGGGGTGGTGTGCGGGCTGATGACGGCGCTTGGCGGCCTGGGGCATACCATACCTTTTTTAATAAGCGATTTCCATAGTGCCTTGTTTGTTGCCTGCCTGGTTGTCGGCGCGGAGTTGGCCGTTATCGCGTGGGTAAGGAAGCGTTTTATGGACACCGCTTTGCTGTCAGCTATCTTTCAGGTGGTTGTCGGCGGCATCCTGGTATTCATGGTCGGCTGGCTGATAGGAGCAGGCTGACGGTTACAAGATCATTTCGCTAAACTTATTGGAGTAAAAAAATAAATTATAGGTTTAATTCTGCCCGTCAAACGATAAACTTTCTATGCCTGGCGCCGTATAAGTTAAATTATCCGGTTCCCTGATTGCATGAAACGATTAATACCGCCGCTGTTTCTGGCCCTTCTTTCATTTGTGCGCGTTTCGTCACAACCACTCACGATGAATACCACTGTACTGAACAGCAATAACGGCCTCTCCGAGAATGGGATCCAGTGTATTTTAAGGGACAGCTACGGCTACATGTGGTTCGGAACGCAGGACGGCCTTAACCAGTATGACGGATTTAAATTTACTATTTACCGGCATATCAAAGGCAACCCTTCCAGCTTACCTGCCAATTTGGTTAATTCGATCGTTGAAGATGGCGATCGCAATCTATGGGTGGCTACGCGCATAGGTGGGTTGAGCCGGTTTGACAGGCTGCACCATGCATTTGTTACCTACACGGCAAATGCTCACCATCCTGGCAGCATCAGCGATAACCGTCCAACCATACTTTATAAGGATCAAAGATCGGCGCTGTGGATAGGAACAGCCAACGGCCTTAACCGCTATGATCCGCGAACCGGTAAATTTATCAGTTTCTTTCATCGCATTTCCAATCCGGAAAGCCTTAGCAGTTCGGCAATTCTGAGTTTGTTTGAAGACAGGCGGGGGCGCTTTTGGGTAGGTACGGCGGATGGCCTCAACTTGTTTGACCGCAAGACCGGGTCAACGACACGTTTCCATAATAATGACCGTACCGACGCCGGAAGTAATGCGATTAATGCGATAGCCGAAGATAATGAGGGCCGTCTTTGGGTTGGGACCCGGGCTGGCCTGTACCGGCTGGACGAACGGTCTCAGCGTTTCAAGTACATCAAGATCGACCCGGATAAGAACCTGGCAGGCAATATTAACTCCGTTTTTTGTCTGGCCAATACCGACGGAGACCGGCTTTGGGTCGGCACGAACACGACTTTGCAGCTCGTCGACGCTTCCCGGGAAAAGCTTGTGCCGCTAAGTAAGACGACTAATGGCGAAGACCCGGTTAATACCGACGGTGAGAACTGTCTTTACCAGGGTAAAGACGGCATCCTATGGATAGGCACAACCACGCAGGGCCTGATCAAATATGACCGCAATCTCACTATTTTTCCTTGTTACGACGCCTCCCGTATTCATATGCCCGCGCCCTATAATATTGTGCGGAGCATCAGCGAGGACAACCATAATAATTTATACCTTGGCACGGACCTGGGTATTCGTTATCTGAACCGTTCAACCGGCGCCTATACCGATTACAGGCACAATCCCAGGGTAGCCAGTAGCCTGTCCAGTAACTATGTGCTGACAACTGTTTTTAGCAAACAAACCGGAAAGCTCTGGATCGGTACTTATTCAAGCGGTTTAGACTGCTTTGACAGCAAACGCAAGGTGTTCATGCATTATCCTGTCGGAGACGGTCCGGGAAAAATAAACGGAACGGGAATTTATGGCCTGATGGAAGATCGGCAGGGTAATATCTGGATCGCACCGGAGGGCGGCGGCGTTTATAAATATATTGCTGCGCAAAAAAGGTTTGTACACTTTGTGCATGATAGCAAGAATCCGAACAGCATCTGTGATAATACGATGGAGGCGTTCCTGGAAGACCGCAGTGGCCGGATATGGATGGGCGGGTATTCTTATGGGATCAGCGTGTATGATCCTGTTCAAAATAAGTTTGAACATTTTGATACGGCTAACAGCGGCCTTACCAGCAATATCATCAGCGCCTTTTACGAAGACCCAGCCGGCAATGTATGGATCGGTACGATGGAGGGCGGCCTGAACCGGTTCGACCCGCGCTCCGGCACCATTTCCCCTGCGGCCGCCAACCCGGTAAACGGAACAATCAACTACATAACCGGCGACCGCGCCGGTAATTTGTGGCTCAGCACGGTCGAAGGCATCATTTCTTTCAACCCGGTCTCAGGCGCCTATCAGCGTTATAATTATTTCAACGGTTTGATGACTTTAGAATCGAACTTCGGCGCCGGTTGCGTGCTTAGCAGCGGCGAGATTGCGATTGGCAGTATCAACGGTGTGAATATCATTGATCCGAAGGACTTACATTTCAACCGCAACCGGCCACAGGTGGCGCTTACCGGCCTCGAGCTTTTTGATAAACCGGTACATGCCGGTGAAAAGAACTCGCCCCTGTCGCAGAGCATTGAGATGTCCAGGGAGGTTAGGCTGGCGTATGACCAGTCCGTCTTGTCCATTGATTATGCCGCACTGGACTATACCCTGCCGGAAGGAAACAGGTTTGTTTACAAACTGGACAATTTTGACAGTGACTGGCGCGAGGCCGGCAATAGGCGCCGTGCAACTTATACTAACCTGGATCCGGGCGAATATACTTTTCGCGTAAAAGCGGCCAATAACGACGGCGTTTGGGGCAGTTCGGAGGCAACGCTCCGTATCGTCATTGTTCCGCCGTTTTGGCTCACCTGGTGGTTTCGTGCCGGTTGTGTGCTGGCCGTCGCCGGGATCTGCTACGCCTTTTACCTTTACAGGCTGCGCTTTATTGAAAAACAAAAAAATGAACTGGAAGAGGAGGTGCGCTTCAGGACATGCGAAATCAGCAGCCAGGCCGAACAGCTTCGCCGCCAAAAAGAAGCCATAAGCCTCCAGTCCCACGAACTGCGTGAAAAGACAGCCTCCCTTGAAATACTAAATCAAAGACTCGTCGAACAAAGTGAAAATGAAAAGCAGGCCAGGCTTGTGGCCGAACAAGCCCGGCAGGAAGCCGATCATGCGAGCACGGCCAAAAGCGCTTTCCTGGCCACCATGAGCCATGAGATCCGAACGCCGATGAACGGTGTACTGGGCATGGCCGCATTGCTTGCCGATACCTCACTTACCGACGAACAGCGCGAATATACGGACGTCATCATCAATAGCGGCAATTCGCTGTTGTTGCTTATCAACGATGTCCTTGATTTTTCCAAGATCGA
>JAFDZK010000154.1 GCA_018267005.1 Bacteroidota bacterium | reverse complement strand
GTTTCCGACGGTTTGCACCCCTCGGCAAAAGCCCATGCGCTTTGGGCAGAGCAAATAGTGCGACAAGTGATCGCGTCGTTTAAATGACATCCCTGCGGCAGGCAGGTGTTATTTGCGATACATTACACACGGCGATATGCACCTTATCCCGCCTGGGCCACAGCCATCCCGCTACTTGGCACCTGTGCCGAGCGGGTAGCGAAATAAATGGTAAACGTCGTGCCTTCGCCGGGTTTACTGTCCACCTCCACGCGGCCGCCCATGGCTTCCACCTGGTAACGGGTAATGAACAGCCCGATACCTTTGGCGTCGGTATTGCCGTGGAAAGTTTGGTACATGCCGAAAAGTTTCTCGCCGTAACGCTTAAGGTCGATGCCTCTGCCGTTGTCGGTAACTTTAAAAGCCAGCTCGCTGCCACTTTTGCCGGCATTCAGCTCGACGAAAGGCGCGCGGCCCGGCTGGCGGTATTTAATAGCGTTGGTAAGCAGGTTGAGCACAATGCTGTCAACGTAAGCCGGGTTTGCCCAAAGCTTAAGATCGGCGGGGATATGGTTAACGATGATCGCCTCGCTTTCGCGTACCTGCTTGCAGAGCATCGATATCGCCTTTTCAGCGTAGTCGTGCAGGTTTACCCATTCGTATTTAATGCGGCCCTGGTTTTGCGCGTCGACGATCTCGCGCAGGTTGTGGATGCTTTCGGTAAAGTTGCGCGATATGCTGCGCAGGTAGCCCATCAGTTCCATGCGTTCCTCGTCGCTTTTCGTTTCGTCCATGAAGCCCAGCACCGAGCCGAGGTTAAAGGCATAGGTGCTCAGGTTGTGCGATACGATGTTCGCAAAGTTCAGCAGGCGATTGTTTTGCTCGGTAATGATCCGGTTCGAACGCTTAAGCTCGTTTTCCATCTGCTTCAGGCGCGTCACGTCGGCTACATGCGCAAAAAAGCCCTTTACGTTGCCATGGCTGTCAAAATCGGGAAAGTAGTTGGCCATAGCATACCGTACTTTTCCGTCCGGACTGACGATCTCGCGCTCAAAAGTTTGCGGTTTACCCAGCAGCGCGCGTTGTACAAAAGGGTAATTCTGTGCAAACAGTTCGGGTCCCAGCAGGTCCATCAGCGTCATTTGATTCACCAGTTGCTGCCGGCTTTTGCCAAACCAGTCCATATAGGCGGCATTGGCAAAGCGGCATACCAGGTTCTTATCCCAGTATGCCAGCATGGCGCTGATGTTGTCGGCTACCGATACGCTCAGTTGGTCGCGGCAGGTGTCGGTATCTTTCGCTTCCATCGTTTTTCTCTTAAGGTGACCCGATGCAGGATCGTGAATGTGTGTCAATTGTATCAAAGGTATAGTCAGGGGGCGTTTTAAAAAATGATGGTTGTCATGCGTTTTTTCAGGCGGCACCACGCCAGTTCGAAAAAAAATAATGATGCCGGTCATTTCGGGTTTTCGCGTTCAGCCGGTTTTTGAGAACAGAAAATGCGGAAAATTTGGCGCGAAATCCCTGTTACCGGGAATCCCGTAAGTCGGTACATGAAGCTTATTTGCCCGATTATCCTTACTATTGCCGCGTTCGCCGGCTGCGCCAAAACGCAAAGCGATACGCCGGCAGCTAAACCCATGATGAACGCACCCGACTCGCTTTCATACCTTGCCCTGGGCGACTCGTACACCGTCGGCGAAGCGGTGCCGAAGGACGAGTCGTTCCCGTACCAGCTTCGCGCGGTGCTGAATGAACAGGGTTATAAGGTAAGAACCCCAACCGTTATAGCTACCACCGGCTGGACCACGGATAACCTGATCGACGCCATAAATAGCAGCGGGTTAAAGGGCAAACATTACAGCTTCGTTACCCTGCTTATCGGCGTGAACGACCAGTACCAGGGGTTGAGCCAGGAAAACTACCGCATTAAGTTTCAGCAGGTACTGAATACGGCCATAGATTTTGCCAATGGCGACAAGGCAAGAGTATTTGTTTTGTCTATACCCGACTATGGCGTTACGCCCTTCGCCGGGGGAAGGGACGCGCAGATCGGTCCGCAGATAGACCAGTTCAATGCCATCAACCAACAGACCAGCGCTGCTGCCGGCGTCAATTATTTGGATATTACCGCAATTTCACGACAGGCTGCCACCGACCCCAGCCTTATCGCGCCGGACGGGCTGCATCCGTCGGGGGAGATGTATCTTCTTTGGGTTGAGAAACTTGTGCCCATGATCAGGCTACCAGGTCCATAATCGATGGTCCATAGTCCATAGTTTTTGCCGAATTGGCTATGGACTATTGACCATGGTCCATGGACCTTAACCAATCCGAATACCTCGTTTCCTCCGGTACGTCCGTTGGGCTTTCAAAATGCAGGCTGTAACCGTCGGGGTCTTTGAGCGATACGTCCCACAGGCCGTTGCCGACGAAAGGTTCCTCTACGGTTATGCCTTTCTCTTTAAACTCGTGGTAAAGGGCGAGTGAATCGCGGCACTGGAACCACAGCGACACCCCGGCGCCGGGCCTGTCGCCCATCAGGTAGGGTTTGGTTTGGGTTATCCTGGATTCCTGCAGCATCAGCGGACCGCCCTCGCGCTGCAGCCAGCACCATTCTATCGTTCCGCGGGGCGTCCAGGTGTTCGTGATCTTAAAGCCGAGACCGTCGACGTAGAACTTTAGCGAGGCATCCATATTGGATACCATCAGCAGGTTGACGCAGTATTGGATGTTGGGTTTGGTGTCCATGGGAATGATTTATTGGATGAATTTAATCATTTTTCATTCTGTTCAGCATAGGGCTTGGGTCCATGGTCGATGGTCCATAGTCCATAGCTGATCCGGGTTGGCCATGTGTCAGGGTCTATAAGCTCCTCAAATGCGCCAGGGATAGCAGCGGCAGCCTGCGAAGCAGCTACAGCGGATAGCCCGGCCCGAGCATCGCGAGGGGGCGCCCAAATCATCTTCACAATATTCGCTATTCACTATTCAATACCCTTTAACTTAAGCATTCGGCAATTTGACTCACCCGGTCATTGCTGCGCTCGACCACCCTCTCTGCTTCGCAAAGAGGGTTTAAGAATTCGGAAAATATGAAAGCCCTCTTTGCGCCAACGGCGGAGAGAGGGCCGACCAGCGAAACGTCGTCGGGGTGAGTTGATTACACATGTTTGTGGCAACTAAACTTAAGTAAAAGGCATTGATTCACTATTCACTGTTCCATGCCGTTTACTTAAGCATTCGGCAATTTGACTCACCCGGTCGTTGCTGCGCTCGACCACCCTCTTTGCGAAGCAGAGAGGGTTTAAGAATTCGGAAAATATGAAAGCCCTCTTTGCGCCAACGGCGGAGAGAGGGCCGACCAGCGAAGCGTCGTCGGGGTGAGTTGATTACGCAAACATGTTTGTGGCAACTAAACTTAAGTAAACGGCATTCATTCACTATTCACTATTGACCATTCACCAACAAAAATCCCTACCTTAGTTATCCCAATAATTAACCACCATGACCAACCGACGCCACTTCATTAAACAGGCCGCTGTGCTTACCAGCGCGTTTTCGGCCGCCAGTCTTTTTAACCGCGTACACGCTGAAGAGTGGAGCAACGCTGCTAAAAGGATACAGCACCTTACGCCCGCGCAGGCCGCCCAGGACGAGGACTTCTGGACGGTGATCCAGCAGGCCTATACGGTAAACCCCGACCTGATAAACCTGAACAACGGCGGCGTGTCGCCTTCGCCGCTGGTGGTGCAGCAGGCGGTGGCGCGGTACAACGACCTGGCTAACGAGGGCCCGAGCTACTATATGTGGCGCATACTGGACCAGGGCCGCGAGCCGCTGCGCCGGAAGCTGGCCGACCTGGCCGGCGCGCTGCCCGACGAAATAGCCGTGAACCGCAACAGCACCGAGGCGCTGAATACCATGATCTACGGCATACCGCTCGCCGCGGGCGATGAGGTGATCGGCACTAAGCAGGATTACCCGCACATGATACAGGCTTACAACAAGCTGGCCATCCGCAACGGCATTGTGTACAAGCAACTGAGCTTCGAATTCCCTATCGAGGACGATGCACAGATCGTAAAGGCCTACGAGGACGCCATTACGCCCAAAACCAAGCTGATACACGTAACGCACATGATCAACTGGGTGGGCCAGATCATGCCGGTGCGCAAAATTGCCGACATGGCGCACGCCCGCGGCGTGGAGGTGTTGTGCGACGGCGCGCACAGCTTCGGCCTGCTTGACTTTAAGATACCCGACCTTCATTGCGACTACTTTGGCACCAGTCTGCATAAATTCCTGTCGGCGCCTATAGGCAGCGGCATGCTGTGGATGAAAAAGGAGAAGATTGAAAAAGTATGGCCGATGGTATGCGGCGATAAGCCCCACGACCCGGACATTCGCAAATTTGAGGACCTGGGCACGCGCAGCTTCCCGATAGAACAGGGCATAGGCGAGGCCATCAACTTTCACGAGGGCATAGGCGCCAAACGCAAGGAGGAGCGCATACGCTACCTGAAAAATTACTGGGCCAACAAGGTTAAGGACATACCCAACGTAAAGCTGCACACCTCGCTGCGGCCCGAATTTAGCTGCGCCATTTGCGGCGTAAGCATCGACGGGATGACGCCCGCCGAACTGGACAACACCCTGCTGGGCGATTACCGCATACATACCGTGGGCATCGTGTGGGAAAACATCAGTTGCGTACGCGTAACCCCGCACGTGTACACCCGCCCGAAGGACCTGGACCTGCTGGCCAGCGCCATTGAGCAGATAGCCGGGAAGGTGAAGGCGAAGGGAACGAAGTAGGTTCGAGAGCCAGGAATCAAGAACCAAGAGTCAAGATTTTTTCCGGGCTCTGTCTTGGTTCCTGGCTCTTGGATCTTGATTCTGTAGGGGTCGTGCTTGGATATAAGCAGGAAGGTGTTCGGCATTGAGAAGCAAAAGATTAGGGGCACGCTGCCGCTAAACAATAAGCCCCCGCCGGGTGTTTATTGGGGGTGAAACGTGCAAAAAGAAAGATGCCGTTGAACGTGGCTAAGGTAAAAAGCACCATTCGCGGCTGGAAAATAACTTATATCGTCCTGGCCCTTATCATTTCGGCGCTCATCGTGTTCAGGCTGGCGCTGCCGGGCATCGTAAAGCATTACGTCAATAAGCAACTGAACGCGCTGCCGGGCTATACCGGTCACGTGAACGATATCGATATCGCGCTGTGGCGCGGCGCGTATGTGATCAAAGGGCTGCACCTGAAAAAAAGACCGATCCGCCGAAATATCCCTTCCTGTATATCCAACGGTCGGACCTTTCCATCGAGTGGGGGCCGCTGTTTCACGGGCGACTGGTGGGCAAAGTTACCTGTGACCGCCCGGTGCTGAATATCCTGGCGACCGAAAGCGTTTCCAAAGAGCCTTCCAAAGATAGCTGGACGGCCGCGCTGAAAGCGCTGATGCCCATCACCATCAACCTGTTTACCGTGAACGACGGTCGCTTTGCCTACTACGATTTTGAGAAGAAACCCGAACACGAGTGGCACTTAGACAATTTGCATCTTACAGCCACCAACCTGGCCAACGTGCAGAAGAAAGGCGACCGCCTGCCGTCCGATCTGAACCTAAGCAGTACGGCCATCGGCGGCGGACGCCTGAAGGCAGACGCCAAAGTGAACGTTTTAAAGGAGATGCCCGATTTTGACGGCGGCATACAGCTTACCAATATCGACCTGCTTAGCCTGAACCCGATGCTGGAGGCCGACGTGAAGTTTGACGTCGAGCGCGGCAAGCTGGACCTGTTCAGCAGGCTGAGCGTGATGAACGGCGAAATAGGCGGCTATGTAAAGCCGTTCATTAAAGACCTGAAGGTGCTCGACGTGAAAAAAGATGCCAAAAAAGGCGGCCCCATACGCGTCGCGAAGAAGGCGGTGGTGGGATTGGTGGCCGGTATATTGAAGAACCACAAAACCAAAAAGATTGCCACCATCGTTCAGTTGCACGGCAACATTAACAGCCCTAAAACCAGCGCCTGGCAAACCTTTTTGGGCATACTAAAAAACGCCTTTATCCAGGCGCTGCACGAAAGCATCGGCGGCGACACCGCAGCGCAGGAGCCGGAGGAGAAGTAAACCATTGACCGACCAGAGATTGCATATTATTGCATCGTTTTCACCTAATTTAGGTAATGGCTATTTAAATGCCTTTACAGCCATTAAAAATGTCAAATTGATGGAAATAGAGGAACCCGCTCCGGTTGAAAGTAAGAATTTATTGGCCGAAGGTTGACGGTTAACGATTTCCTTTCATTCGAACCATTTGAACCTGGGTTTTGCCGGTAAGGGTATTGTTTTGACTGTATCACCCAGCTGGATTACTTTCGTTGGCGATTGCGAGAATAGCGTCCATTCCGGGAGTGCCTTGCCGTTAGGATTTCCCGTTTTGGCAAAATTGATCCAATAGTTGTTCATTATACTGCTTAGTTTTGCGTCAATCGCCGTAAATGGCCTGTTCCAATGGGATAAGGTCCCCAGGGAATAGGGAACTTCAGCACTGTGGAATGCGCCGAACCGGGGAGTTCCGGGCGGAACACGGTCAAAATAATAGTACCATACTCTCCCTTTAGTGATTTGCAGCTGGGCCCATTTGTAATTTAACCAGGCGAATGTTTTATCCCTCGAAAGATATTTTTGCGACCTGGCAGCCTCTTGATCTGTAGAGCCGGGATAATCCTTCAAAAAACTTTCCGCTTTATCGCCATATAGTTTTTGAATTTGCGCCCGGTAATCTTTAGCTGAAATAATATCGTCTACAAATTCGTCGCCTTCATTATAACCAATGATAAGGTCGGCAGGCAATTCTTGCCCCTTTTCAAAGATCCGGTCTATTTGATCAGGCAGGAGGTAGTTATCTACTACGGGCAAACGCATATAATCATCTTTTAGCAATTCATCAGTCGATAATTTCCGCATTTCTGTAACACTGTTGGCGTGTTTAGCTTCCATAAGCTTCTTGCCTTCTTCTTCAGCTTCCTTTAAAGTGAGGCATTGGTTAGCTGCAAAAAATTGCCCGCTTTCTGCTATGCCCCGTTTGAATAAACCTTTGGCCAGCGGCGAGGCTATCAGTGTATTAACACAGCATGATCCCGCTGATTGTCCGTCAATAGTTACATTGTCCGCATCGCCGCCAAATGCTGCGATATTCTTTTTAACCCACTTCAATGCAGCTATTTGATCCAGTATACCATAGTTACCTGAAACGTGGTGCTCTGATTCAGCTGACAGTTGCGGATGCGCCAAAAAACCGAGTATACCCAGGCGGTAATTGATCGTCACAAAAACTACTCCTTTGCGGGCCATCTCTTCCCCATCATACACCGGCACAGAACCAGACCCTGCAACGAACGCGCCACCGTGTATCCATACGATTACAGGTCTTTTTTCGCCTGCTTTTTTTGCCCCGGTCCATACATTCAGATAAAGACAATCCTCACTTATCTGCCCGGGAGCCGGCATAAATTCCTCTGTCCATGGAGGATTAGGCAGTGGATCAGCCTGGATTGCGCTGGCCCGAAAATGATCGCATTTTAATATGCCTGCCCAGGGCTTTACAGCCATGGGTTCGCGCCATCTCAGTTTACCTACCGGCGGGGCTGCGTAAGGCACGCCCTTAAAGCTGTAAACGTTATGTGATGAATTGAATTGGCCGGATATGATGCCATATTGCGTCTTTACCAATTCCAAGGAACTACTATCGCGTTGGCTATAAAATGCAGCCGACAAAAGAAAGATCATTGTCACGACCGGCAACAACACCCACAATCTTTTATTCGATTTGAATATTAATTTCTTCCCAAATTTCATTATTCAAAAATAGAATGATATTAATAGGTCATACAGAAAAGAAAATAAAAAAGCACAGCAATATTGAGAACTGCTGTGCTTTTTGTTTTAGCGGAGAGAGAAGAGCATAATCTCGAGAGCCTGTCTTATTTTACTATTTACGACTAAAATGGTTGAAAATACACTTCGACAAGCAGGAGGCTTTTACTTCTTTTGATATTTCATCCATTGTTAAACCGGAAAAGCCGTATTTACTTCGTCATGCCGATGCTTTCTTCCAATAAGTTCCTGGTAAGCTCGTTCCTTACCAACTCAAGCAGTTCCGAAAATGAAAGCTTGTCTTTTTTAAGCCAAATTTGCTAAACTCCAGGTCGGAGATGGAGATACTCAGGGTGCGCATAATGTAAATATACGAAGAGTTAATTGGCTATATGCAGCAATCAATTGACTTGTAATTAATTTAAAGGCGGAAATGGGTGTTTTCACGGTTGATTAAACAACTATTTATTTGCAAATTTGACGCAACCAGAATCTAATCCACATAAAAGTGAGGTGAATTGATAGCAATTCGTCTTGCTGTTTGTCCATGAATATCGAAGACAATTCAAATAATTCTCCTGAAAGTGAATTAAACTCCAGCGACCATGGAGATGATGTTCAACGCCGCTTTCGGTATCAAAACACTTACGCGGGCATTTTGGGTATATTAATGACCGATGAATCCAAAAGCATTGCTGAAATATTTTGTGAACATCACGATGATATCTTAGTTAAGGACAACGATCAAAAATATACCGGGATACAGATAAAGACGAAAGATATTAACTCTCATCCGTTTGATATTGGTGATGAGGCCATACAAAAATCCTTTAAAAGGTTCGTTGAAATGGATTTGAAATTTCCAAACCAGTTCAAGGGATTTTCAGTTATTAGTAATCACGGATTTGATAAAACGTCCACGGCATCATGTATACAATCGATGATAGACTATTACATGGCAGGAGGCCAATCTAATGGCAAAACTAATTTCGGGAAATTTGTAAAATCCATCTCGGAGCAATGCGGTTGTTCAGTAGAAGAAGTTATAACGACTATAAAAAAGATAAAGTTAATAAGTTATAGCTCTCTCGATGATATTCATATTAAGCTAGCAAATAGTATTAAATGTTGTCCGAGATTAGCGGGGATAACAGAAAGTAAATTAAATGACATAGCTGACATCATATTGTCAAAGTTTTTTAAAGCATCTTCTCTTCACCAGGATAATAACGATAGCTCTGTGTTATTTGTAGCAGGTACAATAGGATTAAGTGAGTTGCAAAAAGAGCTTATAGATTCAAAAAAATTTACAAGACCTGACTTTATTCGCTGGTTGGAGCAATATAAAGAAGAACCTGTTCAGATTAAGCTAAAGGATCGAAATAAGATTGATGACATTCCTTCAGGCAGCCAAGTTCTTTCGATTAAAATGGACGCAGGCGAAATTGATATGGATAACATTGATATGCTGCGTGATCTCAAATTTTCTTTTGAACAACACGCCTTAACCTGGTTATACAAAGATAGCGCTAAAGCCAATGAACAGTATAATCAAGTAACCAAAATTACAGAAAATTTATGCCGGGAAATTTTTGACGAAAATAAAATTGCCACTACGAATGATGGATTGGGTATGCTTGTGAAAGTAAGAAAAGCAATTAAAGAGCGCCAAGAAAAAAACCCTGAACTGTTCTTCGATTGCACATATGAACATCTTCTTGGAGTAGTCGCGGTACTAACGGAAAGCTGTAAGGTTTGGTGGAGTGAAAAATTTGATCTAATGTCATGAAAGACTTGTTTGACATACTTTCCGAATTAGAAAAAGATGAGCACATTCATTTAGGCAGACTTCTTTTGTTACTTAACGTATTTGCAGGCGATGATAAGTTAGGCGAAGTAGAAGGCCTCACCAAATTGGCAAAACTTGATTTTTTGCTTCGCTACCCGGTTTATCTTGAAAGAGCGTTAAATGAAAGTGGTAAACAGATGAAAAAATCACCTCCGCTGGATTATGAAAGAAAAAGTGTAGAAGCAAAAATGGTGCGTTTTAAATACGGTCCATGGGATTTTAGATACAGACGATTTATTAATACGCTTATAGGAATGGGACTGGTCTATATCCGACAAGGCGGCCGTTCTTATTTTCTTGGAGTCACAGAAAAAGGGGCTCAAAAAGCTAAAGATTTAGAAATGGATAAGTCTTTTACAGATTTATTAGAACGAGCAAAGACAATCAAAACACATTTCAATTTTAGTGGAACTAACTTGATGCGGTTTGTTTATAGGACGTTTCCAGAAATTGGGACATTGCAATACGGGAAAGAAATAATATGATGTTCATGCATTTTAGAACACTTTCTTTGCAATGCAAAGAAAGTAAGGAGGTTATAGATCTTACCAAACAGGTATCTTTCTTTCACGGTAAAATTGGTTCAGGAAAATCTTCGATCGCACGACTGATAAATTTTGCCCTTGGGGGAAACTTGGAAAAAACGTCTGCTATTCAATCGGAAGCTATCAGCGT
>JAFDZK010000153.1 GCA_018267005.1 Bacteroidota bacterium | reverse complement strand
TTTCACCGGCTGATGACCAACGTGGTCAAGATCCTGGGGGACGGTTATTTACTGCAAAAGCTGGATATCCTGAGCAAAGCGCGTTACCCGCAGAAAACCTCGGACGAATATTTGCAGCGCAAATACTTCGAACATTTTGCCGGGCGCGAATACACCCAGGTCGAAACCTATTTGATCCTGACTTTACAGGTTAAGAAAGGCGCTTTCTATGTCTATGATGCCAAAGCGCTCCGGAACTTTAAACAGGTGATCGGCAAGGTGCTGGACATCCTGAAGGCGGGAAAAACCGAACCGGTAGTGCTGCGCGAGAAGGCGATCAATTTACTTGTCATGCAAATCCTGGGCATGCAGTTCAGCGGGCCGGTGGCACTTAACAATTACAAGCCGGACGATCACGGGATTGAAATGGGGGACCGCTCCATGCGCAGCATCAACCTGGTCAATATCGATGATATCGATTTGCCGCCGCAGGTTTCTACGTTCATTGAAATGAATGACAAAGAGGCGCTGCGCGGCTTCCCGGTAGATTTCCTGTCTTTCCTTTTCAATGTGCCTGATTTCGAGGTGATCGTTTACAACCAGGTGATCGAGATACCGCCTCAAATCGCGACACTGCGCAAACTGGAGGCTAAGAAGAAAAAGCATTCAGGCATCCCCGATCCGGCTAATACACTTTGTGTCGAGGACATCGACCTGCTTTTGAATGATGTTGCCCGCGAAAGCCAGCTTTTGGTGAATTGCCATTTTAACATTTTGGTAGTGGCCAAAACCGAGGTTTTGCAAAAGGCCTGCAACCACATAGAAAGCGCGCTATTTCAATTAGGTGTCATCGCAAGCAAGTCAGCTTACAATCAAATGGAACTTTTCCGCTGTTCGCTGCCGGGTAACGGCGTTGAACTCAAAGCTTATGACTGGTTCCAGACGACCTGTGATGCGGCATTGTGTTTCTACTTGAAGGAGGCGATGCCCGCCGACGAGCCCTCGGATTTCCTGATTCGTTTTACCGACCGCCAGGGCGTGCCGGTTGGTTTTGACCCGTCCGATCTGCCGATGCGCACCAACCGCATCAATAACCGGAACAAGTTCGTGTTAGGGCCAAGCGGTTCGGGAAAAAGTTTCTTTATGAACGCACTTATCCAGCAATACATGGGCTATAACATGGACATGGTGATCGTGGATACCGGGCATTCTTACTCCGGTTTATGTTCTTATTACGGCGGGCAGTATATCACCTATTCCGAGGAACATCCCATTACGATGAACCCATTCCAGATTACGGACGCCGAATACAATATTGAGAAAAAGGATTTCCTGGGTACGCTGATCGGCCTGTTATGGAAAGGTGCCGAAGGCAGTTTCAGCCCGGTGGAACGGGACGTGATCGCCAATGTGATTTCGGCTTATTATCTCGTCTCTTTTGCGGAAAAGCGGGAATTGAAATTCGACACGTTTTATGAGTTCGCGCTGGAAAAAATTCCCGAGATCAAAACCAATGAAAAGATCCCCTTTGACCTGGACGAGTTCCGTTATGTGCTCAAGAAGTTTTATACGGGCGGTGAATTTGGCCTGATCCTGAACCAGGCGGCGGATGAATCCTTATTCGGTGAGCGATTTATTGTTTTTGAGATCGACAATATCAAGGAATCGAAGATCCTATTCCCGATTGTCACGGTCATCATCATGGATGTGTTCATCCAGAAGATGCGTTTGCGAAAATCGCAGCGCAAGGCGCTTGTGCTGGAAGAAGCGTGGAAGGCTTTGGCCTCGCCGATCATGGCGAACTTCTTATTGTATCTGAATAAGACGGTCCGCAAATTTTGGGGTGAGATCATCGAAGTGACGCAGGAATTGGGCGATATTATCGGTAACCCGATCGTCAAGGATAGTATCATCAGTAATTCGGACACGATCATCCTGCTCGATCAAAGCAAGTTCAAGGACAATTACAACGAGATCGCGGCGCTGCTATCTATTAATGAAACCGAACGCAAAAAGATCTTCTCGATCAACCAGCTCGAAAACAAAGATGGCCGCGCCCGTTTCAAGGAAGTCTATATACGTCGTGGTGCGGTTGGTGAGGTTTATGGCGTGGAAATGGCGATGGAACAATACCTGACCTTTACCACGGAAAAGCCCGAAAAATCAGCCGTAGAAATCTACACCGACCACTACGGCTCTTACCCGCTCGGTTTAGATGCCATCATCGCCGACATGAAAAATTTGCATCTGAGCCTACCTCAATTCATTAACCAGGTCAATGCCGCCGGCAAACCTTTATGTATTTAATATGAAAAAGTTTCTTTTATTCTTTTCGCTTGCCCTCACCATTTTGGGTGCAAACGCGCAGGAAGTGGTGGTCGACCCGACCACTTCTGCGGCAATACTTGTCAATGCCGATGTAATCAGCAATAAGCTGAATACGACAAACAATAACCTGAGCCTGATCCAGCAGGGCCAGCTCGCCGTGACCGGCCAACTGGTGATCGTCAACAAACTACAAAACGACATCTATACCGGTTTGAGCCAGGTCGCCTCTGTTATCAATAACCTGACCAGTATCAAAGAGATCGCCGACTGCGGCAGCGACATCGTTAAAGACGTGGAGCAGGCAGCGATCTACGCCAAACTGGACCCGGCGCTGCTCTTATTTGCCCAGCAGGGTGCGCAAAATTTCGAGACGCGGGCGGTCACGCTGGCAACGGATGTGGCCGCATTTGTCTTGAAAGGCGGCAACAACCTGATGGATGCAGGAGAACGCGGCAAACTGCTTAACCATATCGAACGCGAAATGGAAGTCCTGCGCGGCGTAGCTTACGGCATGCAGCGCGCCATGTACTGGGCGCAGACGAAGGGGCTTTGGGCCTCGCTGAACCCCTGGTCGACCTGGCAAAATGAAGACGTCAAAATTGCCAATTCAGTTATTAATAATGCCAAATACTTAAAGCAATGAAATGGCTATTAATCCTCTTTTCAATTTGCATTGGAGCAAGAGTGATGGCCCAGCAAAGCACCATCGACATTATCGCTATGCACCAGCTCATTGATGAATCCAAATCGGAGCACACTCAGCAGATCGATGCGCGAAATACGCAAGCCACAGTTACGGCAAACGAGCAGGCCAATACCACTTTGCTGGCTAAGCTCAAGAACATATACCGGACTTTGCAGCAACGCTACAATACCCTGGGCACCGCGATCAGCGCCGTTGACATCGGCATTACCGCTGAGCCCATGGTCAAACAGATCATCAGCTACCAGGGTCAGATTGTGACACTGGCCGAAAAGAACCCGGCCGGGGCCGCATTGGGCATAGCTACGGAAGTGGAGTTTGTCGAAAAGGCCGAGGCCCTTATCGGTTATGTGACCGGGCTGACCTTATCTATCGGCGATGTCAACCAGATGAAGGCTTCTGACCGGAAGCTTTTGTTTGACTACGTGATCAGACAGCTTTCAGTAATACAGGAATTATCCGGCAATTTGGTCAATACGCTGACTTACTCTAATTTGAATACGCTGTTACGTTCCATTAACCCTTTCCAGAATTATATCGATGCCGACAAGTCTATGGCTCAAAGCATTATTCAAAACGCTAAATACCTCAAACAATGAAAAAGTTGATCCTTCTTTTAGCTTTATGCTTTGCGCTTTCTGCGAAGGGGCAGGAATACGTCTTTGACCCGGAATACTTCTATTCGGTGGAGGCCAACCAGGCCGTCCGCATGTCGGCGGAAGAAACGCATGACAATTACCTCTCCAAAATAAAAACCAATATCAACGACATTAATTTGAATGTAGGTTCGGTTGTCACCGCGCAAACCATCATTTACAACAGTTTGGCCGATGTCAATTCGGCATTGAAGGACGGGCTGGAGGTCAAGTATATGGCAACGCTGACTACAGATTTAATTAATTATTTGAATCAGTCTTTGACGCTGGCCAAATCGGAGCCGTATTTATTGCTTTTTGCTACCAACTTTGAACAGCAAATGCAGGTCCGCTCACTGGCCCTGGTTACCGATGTTTCTGCATACGTTCTCAAATCCGGCAGTAATGTCTTAGCCGATTATAATGGCCGCGACCAACTGCTAAAAAAAGTCACGCAAACCCTCCAAATACTTGACGGGCTGGCTTACGGCGCATGGCGCGCCATGTATTGGGCGCAGCAGCGCGGTTTGCTCGCTTCGATCAATCCCTGGCAGGCCTATATCAACAAGGACAAACTCTTTGTCGAGCAGATCATCGGTAACGCAAAATATTTACAACAGAATCCTTAATTGACCGCATATGAAAATTTATTTGATCGCGGGCTTATGCCTGCTTTTTTGTTTGCGCCTGTCCGCGCAGGCTATCACAGAGGACCAGGCCGTTGAAAACCAATCGCAGCGCATGGTCTTCCAGCAATGGAACCAAAACGACTTTTACCCGCACAAGGGTTTCCTGGACACCAATCCTTATTACTGGCTGGTTTGGGGTTTGTTCGATCCAAATTATCACAAGACCGATTTGAGGCCGCTTTCGTTGACGGGTCCGCAGACGCAGCGGCTGGCGCTGGTCAGCACGATGAGCGGTATCGATAAGCAATACAAGCTGCATTCGGATACAGTAAGAAATACCGCCTTATCACAAATCGCGGAAAACTCCGGGCTGCTGTCGGATGCAGATCCTTTGTGGCTGCTGTATTACAGTTCACAATTCTCGCCGCTGCTCAATTATAATGCCTTAAGTATTTTGGGGCGGTTATCCCCTGCGGTCAGCGCCAAACTGGTATCGGAAGGGATGTACAGCTGGTATACCAGTGCTTTGGATCGCCTGAAGCAGCGCCTGAACGGCGCGCGTTCCGCCGATATGGACAGAGGTTCGCGGATCATGGCTTATTACCGGATGCTGAATGAATACCATAACCTGGCTTCGGTTTGGGCCACACGCGTCGCGGGAGCGCAAACCACGCTGAATATGGCCAAATACCGGCAGCAATTGCAGAGCTCATCCGTGCCGGTCAGTAACTGGACACCGAACAGCGATGTGCAGATCGCGCTCAAGGTTTTACAAAACGCCAAATATTGATGAAGAGAAAACTATTGATTACCTGCCTGCTGTTCCTTCTTTGGGAGACGGCAGGCTTTGCACAGACGGCCACGGTCGATACCGCCATCAGCCGGCAATCCTTGCAATATTTGCAGGGCGACGGCGTCTATGAGACCGGCATGATGACCTTTTTAGGTGGCTTGAAGGAATCCATCTGGAACCATTTTGATCTGTTTATCGTCGATGCGCAGGCGCTTGCAGCCATCTTCATGATCATTTATTTTGCTATCAGAAGCTACGAAATGATGGTCGGCGATAAGCGTTTGGAGATTATGCCGCTGCTCCGCCCGTTTGGCCTGGCGATGATCATTATATGGTGGGGCGCTTTTGTGAAGATGGTGGCATTTCCAACCGACCTGGTGGAGAATCAAACCGAGCAAATGTTCGAGAGCGTGCAGAACGATGTGAACGGAATGCGCATTGAGCGGGCAAATTTAATGCTTGCGGTTGCCAATTCGCTTTACACCTTCCAGGCGCAGGCCGACGTGGCTGAAAAAGAGAGCGATACCTGGTACGGGCAGGCCTGGGATTCGGTGACCAGCACCATCAAAGAGGGCATCTCCACGGTCGTCTCGCCACTGATCGAACTCAAGAACAGGCTCACCGTTAGCATGCAGCTGCTCTTCACCCAGTTATTGGAACTGTGCGGGATATGGATACTGCGGATCGCGACCTATATCATTTTTATGATCCAGATCATCTACTCGTCTATCCTGATCATTTTAGGGCCTTTTTCGGTCTCGGTCAGCATCCTGCCTGCTTTCCGGGACAGCTTTTCCACCTGGATCGCGCGATTTGTTTCGGTCAATTTGTATTCGGGCATCGCTTACCTCATTATGTACTTATGCGGGCTGATGCAGGAGTACGCGCTACAGTCCGAGATCAGCAAATACCAGGAACTGGTCGGCACGAACGGGACAACGGCAGATATCGTCAAGATGGCCGCGTTTTCGGCTAACGGCATTTTGTCTTTCGGGACGGTCATTATCGTTTTCGTCATTGGGGCCATCTGCATGTTCACCGTGCCCAGCATCTCGACCTGGATCATCTCCACCTCCGGTATCACTTCCGCCACTTCCAGCGCCGGACGCGCGGCCGGCAACGTGCGCAGCGCTGCATTCGCCATCGCCAGTAAAATGGTTTAAACCCTTAAGCTTATGATCATCAAGAATATCGAAGCCAAAGTCAGGCTGGCGACCTGGGTGGCCTGCGGCAGTTTTTTAACGTCAATTTTGCTTTCCGTTGTGTTTTGCTCCTATGCCTACCGGCAGGTCATGGATTCGCGAAAGAGTATCTATATCCTCAATAACGGCATCCCGTTGCAGGCTACTCAAACGGACATGCAGATGGACCGGCCGGCGGAATACCGGGCGGACGTTGACTTGTTCCACTCGCTTTTCTTTTCGCTAACGCCGGATGATAAGTATATCGAATACCAGATGAAAAAGGCCATGTACCTGGTCGATCAGTCAGGCGTTGAAGAATACAATAACCTAAAAGAAAACGGATTTTTCAATTCAATACTTTCTTCAAGCTCTGTTTTAACGCTCAAAACCGATTCGATCGCAATTGATCCCGTCAAACATTATTTCCGCTATTATGGGAAGCTGAAGATCGACCGGCGCAGCTCGACGGTCATCCGTTCGCTCATTACAGAAGGCTACCTGAAGGACATCCCGCGCAGCGACAATAACCCGCACGGTGTGCTCATCATTAACTGGAAGACCCTGGAAAATAAAGACCTCAGCGATGTTCAAAAAAATAACTTCTAACCGCGACCCCAAGGACACCGTTTTCAGCGAAATCAAAAAAGAGTTTCGGCCATATTTTAGCAAGACCGGAACTTTCCTGAAACACTGTGCCGAGCGCTACCCGGTTTTCCTGTTCTGGATGATGGTCATCAATATCACGCTATCGGTCATTTTAGTATCGACCGTATTTCGCCGCAAAGATGAACCTGTAAAAAAGCCAGCCATAAAAGTTTCGCCAATAAGTGATGGATTTGATCAGATTGTGGCTGCAGGCCATCGTCTCAAAATTACCCTTGATTTGAAAAGACAGGTTGATAGCCTGGCTCATCTCAAACAATTGACAGCGGCTGATAGCGCTGCATTATTAAAAGACCTGGACAGCATCCAACACCTGCAAATTCATTTAAATCCTAAAAAATGAGTATCAATTTCAAACAACCCAAGTACATCCTGCCGCTGATCCTACTGCCATTTTTGTGCCTGTTCTTCTTCGTATATCGGAGCAATTTCGCCAAAAAGGAAAAGCCGGCGGCAAAGCAGGTCGCGGGTCTCAACGCCACGGTCGGCGAAGTAGCGCCCGCCGTCAGAAAGAAACAGCTCGACGACAAACTCGACGCCTACCGCGACCACTGGAAAGAAGGCGACGGCCTCACCGCCGTCAGCGCCGTACCCACCGAAAAGTCAAGCAATGCCGCCTACGCCAACGACTACACCGCAAGGCAAAAGCGCATGCTCGATTCCATCAACCAGGCCATGAAAAAGCGCTACGTCGACAGGCAAAAAAGCGACCAGCCCAAATCCAACGATTATGCGATGGCGGAAGCATTAAACAATTTAAACAAAAGACGAGTTGAAGCGCCGGCACCTGCAAAGGACCCCATGTCCACCTTCAAAATGCAGATGGCTTTCCTGGACAGTATGAACAAAGCCAATGACCCGGCCGTCAAAGCCGAAAAACAAAAAGCTGCCGCTGCCGAAAAAGCTGCCAAACTCAAAGAAGCGGAGATTAGATTGCCCGTCAAGAAGGTCGACGGAACCAGCGCCGATTTCAACACGGTCCAGCCCAACATCCACACTGATTTTATCAAAGTGGTGATTGACGAAAACCTGACCGGGTATGCCGGATCACGTATCCGCTTACGGCTACTGGATGACATCCAGGTCGGCAATTCCAAAGTGCCGAAGGACACTTATCTATATGCGTTAATTTCAGGTTTCAGCGGACAACGAGTCACCCTATCGGTCAAGTCCATTTTGTATGACGGCAAAATTTTACCCGTCAAACTGGACATCTATGACATGGATGGACTATTAGGTCTATATGTACCTGAGTCCGCCTTCCGTGACTTTACCAAAGACGCCAGCACCAATGTTATGCAGGGCGTCGATGTCCAAAGCGCCAGCGGCTCCTTTCTCGTCAGCGCAGCCGGTAAAATCTTCGAGTCCACCTCATCCGCAATTGCGGGTATGATTAGAAAGAACAAAGCCCGGATCAAATACAACTCTTACCTCTATTTAATCGACAACGAAGCGCTCCAAAGCGCGCAAAAAAGCTACTAACATGAAAATAATTCTCAATCCTTTCCTGCTTTTACTGATTTTCCTGGCGACACACACCCGCGCGCAGGACGCAGAACCGTTTTTCCCCTGGGAACACGAAAATCCCGAACTTTTTTTCGAGCATACCGAACCCCAACCTGTCCGCACTCCTGTAAAAACAGCCGTTTTTCAGCCATGGATGCCGGTGGTACAACTCCCCCCAAACCTTGACGTTCACTTTGTTTCACCGGAACCGATACAGTACGTCGATATCTCCGCTAAGAACATCATCGGTGACCTGCCGCTTAAAAATGTGCTGCGGATCAGGTACAAAGATTCGGCAAAAGCCGAAGATGCTGTCATCACCATTGCAGGGGAGAAATTTATTGCACAATACCATATCCGGCCCGGCGGAACAAATGTTCCTTTGCAGATCAATATAGAACCATCGGATACCAAACCGTTGGATATTTCCGGTATCGGCCTGTCTCAAAACCAGCTTCGTCAACTGTCCCTCAATCTCTTTTGTAAATCAACCAGCAAAACAATTGAAAGAACGAAGGCATTCGGCCTGAAAGCGAGTTTGTACCATGTTTACACCGCAGGTGATTATATCTTTTTAGATGTCGGCTACCACAACAAAACCAATCTCAATTACGCCATTGACGCTTTTCACTTCCGCATCGATGACAAAAAGATCAGCAAAGCCACCAACGTCCAGTCACTGGAGTTCAGCCCTGAGTACACGCTTTTCGGAACGCCCATGTTCCAGAAAAACTACCGCAATATCTTCGTGCTGAAAAAGCTCAGCTTCCCCGGCAACAAAGTGCTGCATATCGAACTTCATGAAAAGCAAATTTCCGGCCGAGTTATCACACTGGAAATATCATACAGGGATATTCTTGGGGCTGACAACACTCCTTTATAATAAAATCTTTAAATTTGATTCATATAATGCCGGTGATGGAAAATAAAAAACTTCAGGACAACGATCCAAGCCTAACGGCTCAACTTCAGGCTGGGTTAAAAAGGACGCACCAGGAAAGATTCGAAATGTTTACTACACTTTATAAAGTGCACGAAACGCTTAAACAAGCAAAAATCACGTACAAACCCCTTATTCGAAGATAATCATGGACATCTTTGATGAAGAAATTATCAAATTCTTCAGTGCCCTAAATACAAATCGCGTTTTGTATATAGTTGTCGGCGGGTTAGCCACAAATTTGCATGGTTATCGATTGCGGAACTTTCAGGCGCCAATATTCCCTTCTTACATATCAATCAGCTAATTGATAATAAAAGAGCCGTTGCTCGTCCAAAAGACCAGACCGATGTAATAGAACTTGAGCGCATTCAACAACTGCGCGAACAAGAAACGGAGCGTAAAATCAATGCTTCGCGGACTCCCGGCGATGAGCGTGGTTATAAGGGGCCCAAAAGATGACCCATACTAGAATAAATTAGCTATCGACAAATCTCGGTTTCCGGCAACAACGTGCTGCACATCAAACTCAATGAAAAGCAAATCAGTGGTCTAGTCATCACGCTCGGCATATAGTACCAGGATATCCTTAATGCCGACACCATTCCACTGTAAAGTTTATTGGCAATAAACGGGTATAAACGTCTATAACCGTTTATCTACCATCACGGATAAACAAACGCATTAAATTTGCTGGCACAATCACGAACAGCCATGCAAGTACAATATGCTTCTGATCTACATCTTGAATTTAATGAAAACCAAAATGAACTTTGGCACGAACCGCTAATACCCAAAGCTGACATATTGATTTTGGCAGGCGATATAGTTACATTTAAAGAATTAAATGAACAATCTTGGTTCTTTGACCAAATTTCAAAAGACTTCAAAACAACTTACTGGATACCGGGAAATCACGAATACTATCATTATGATCTTTATGCAAAACGTGGATCTTTTGTTGAAAACATTCGCGAAAACATTTTCCTGGTCAACGACTATGCGGTTACTATTGAAAACGCAAGATTGATATTCTCGACC
>JAFDZK010000152.1 GCA_018267005.1 Bacteroidota bacterium | reverse complement strand
TGTTGGTGCGGGTGTAAATGAGCTTCGGGTTCTTCGATACAAAAAATGGTTACTTCTTTCAGGCTTTCTTCAGTAAGTTCATTTCGTGATGCCCATAAAGCCAGGTAAATTTGGTTCAAACGGCCATCCCCACCAATTGTTACACTTTGTCCATTACTTTTCGACGCGATTGATACGCTATTAATAAAATTGTCTACATCAGATGTTGAAGCGTCGAATATTACTTTTTGATTAGTATGATGTAATGACAGTTTTGCAAGTTCCTCGTTAATTGTTTCCGTGGCACTCGAGATAAAATTAAGTTTGGGTATCTTCTCATCAATCGCCTTTAATTCGTTTTGAATTTCAGCATACAGCAAGTTGTCGGCATCTTCCTCCTCTTCTTCGCGATTTTTCTTTGCAGTTTGGAAGAGGTAGTTTTTTTCACGATTGATATAGTTATGAAAATCCCGTCTACTACTGATGTATTTTAAATTTAGTACTTTTCTATAATATCTATCTTCAATTTCTTCTTGTTTATCCTTTTCCGGGCCTCCGAATAATTTGTAAGATTTACTTCTGGTCACTTTATCTCTATACCCTTTATAGGACAAATACAATTCATTATCATCACTTATTTTCCCTTTCAATTTTGAGACAACACAATCATCGACCACATCTTCAAATAAAAGTTGTATTTCAAATTCATTAGTTTCTTCGAATGCATAAAAATCTTTATCGCTTGGCTCAATGTCATAATCAGATAAACTCCTGTCTAGCAATAGCCGCAACGCCCAAAATAGATTGGTTTTGCCGACATCGTTACTGCCAATTATCAAGGTCTTTTCGTTCAGGTCAATTGTCGCTTTTTTAAAATTGCGAAAGCCAGTAAGTGTTACAGATGAAAGCTTCATGGTTGAGGTTTAAATGGTTCTCAAATATAATCAAATGAATATGTTGACGGTTATAATAGTTATTGCACGCAACTTATAATTTGATTTCATGTAACGGATATGTAACACCGACGTTTTGACCGAATGGAAAAATAGTCTTAAATTGGCCTTTTTAAATCGTAAGACACGATTTTCCAGTCACGTTAATAATAGCGAATAAGACTCTCATAATCTTTTGCTCTCCTTTGGTTATTCATTATAACCTCATTACCAAAAAACTTTAGTAAAATCGTTTGCCATGTATTTATGCAACGAATCAAATCAGTATCGTTTTCAACAATAGACAACTATTTATTATCATTAATTGCCTGTTCAGACGATCGGATAACGATTTGACATTATGTTAAGTAAAGGGTGCTTTTCCAAAGCTTGCTTTGTACTAATAAACTGTTATTAATTAGCAATTTAGCTTTTTTTAACAGGCCGCCAGTAATCGTAAATCCTCCAAAAAGGGGTTCGGGAAGCTTCCCCTACGGGCTAAATTTGTCATCTCAAAGTGACCGGAAATTTGCAACCCCTCATCAGTCAAAATTTTGTACCATTATCCTTTCATCAAAAGGCTTCGACTTGTAAATTAGATGAACCACGATTATCAAAATTTTGGAAACTAATTTAAAAAGTTCAGCACAAACAATTGATCTTATTCAGTCAAAGACCGACAAAAGCGGCTTGTCAATTTTTTGTGGTGCCGGCATTTCGATGATTTCAGGCATACCAACGGTTTTACCCCTGGTTAGAAATATTCTCGAAAAATTAAACTGTTCAAAAAAGGATATTAAAAAGTTTGTACAGGGTGAAGATTTGCCAATACCATTTGAAGCTATTATTCAAGTTTTAAAAGAACATCTCCTTTTTGAAAAAGACCAAAAATTTCTAACAGAGTTTACCAAGTTGTTTTTTGCTGAACCTAATCCTACTCATTACTGCATAGCGGGATTGCTCCTTCAGAGGCGGCTACAAAACGTCATCACCACTAACTTCGATACATGCATTGAAAAAGCATATGCTCGTATCAGCTCAAAGAAACTCGACAAAGTGATTGTCTACATTGAATCGGAAAAAGATTTGGCTAAAATGAACCTAAATGGTAAAATTATCAAAATTCATGGGTGTGCAACTCATCCCTCTTCATTAGGAACCACAGTTGACCAAATAACGAAAACCGAGTTTTTTGTAAAAAACAGGCTTGTTTTTGACAGGATTCTACAGCTTTCAACCGACATCCTTTTTCTTGGGTATAGCTGCTCTGATAAGTGGGATGTGACAAACATATTTCAAGAATCAAGAAGATCATTACGCAAGAAGCCGAATTTAATTTTCTGGCAGCATTTAGACCCGAACATAACCAGCCCAACCGCGAGTCAAAAAAAATTACTTAATGGCTATCATTATACTTGGACGACAGAACACACTAATTTGTTGGTCGAAACACTTAGTGAACGCTACGGGATATATTCTCCTAAGTATAAATTTCATCGGGCACATTTTTTACCCAGTAGCCAAAGGCCTAAAAACGAAAATTATGTCTTAGGAAAAGTCTTCCAGGCAGCTAACTTTAATACTCTGGCCGAGAAGTATTTATTGAAATCGATACAATCGCCTTGTGAAGCGGCTATTGTGAAACAATTTATCTTGGCATCTGAGTCTTTGGGTGACGTTACAAGAAAGCTAAATCGAACTGATGCGCCAAAAGTGCATTACCGCGCCTCTCTTAAAGCGCTGGTTTTGTTTACAGAGATCGGCAACCGACGCAAAAGTTTTCTGGCCGGGCGGCTAAATAGAAAACTTGGTGTATTAGAGTTGGCCAATGGTCATACTAATGAAGCAATAGAGTTACTGGGTGATTCGATAAATTTGATTAAGTCTTATACCAATTCACGGTTAACGGTGGAGGACGCTTTTGAAATGGCAGAGATATATAATGATTATGGATACCTTTTATACGACATAAAAAAGCACGCCGATGCGGAAAAGTATTGGACAATATCTTTAGATCAATACGAAAAGTTATCGAATATATTTCCACAGCGGTATCTTGGAGCATATTGTATGTCATTGAATAATCTAGCAGCAAAATTTTATCAGGTAGACGACTATGAAAAGGCAATTGCTTATGGCTATAAGTGTTTGAAATTAACCGAGCAATTGGCAGATATTAATCCAATATTTTATAATGAGGATCTTGGTAGACGACTTAATAATCTTGGCTGCTATTATAGGGATGCTGGAGTTCGCAAGGATGCACTTTTTTACTTAAATGATGCTTTAAGGCTTCGAAAAAAACTGGCGCAAACATCACCTGAAACATATCTTCCACAAGTGGCTTATACTCTAATCAATCTGGGAGTTGTTTATCAAAAAGTTCCATCTGACAAGAATCTTTCCCTAAAGCATATTGATAAAGCAATATCTATTCTAACAAACTTTCGCGATGTAGAATCTGTAAACAGATATTTCGTTAATGTCAGTAAAGTTCTGAATAAGTGGGGAATCGATGGAGATATATATTTAAAAGATAGATTGGGTAATCTTGATTAACTCATGCAATTAAATTAAACAATACCGTTGAAAGTTGACCAATTTGGGAACACGACCTGACAGATTTAAGCATATTAAATAAATCCCTGCAATAGTAAAATTTCGAGATATTAGCCCGTAGAGGAATCGAACCCCGTTAAAATTTACTCCAAGAAGTTTAAACCAAGTTTGGAAACGAATAGTTCTTTTTGAAAAAAGAATTATGACGCCACCTGCGATAATATTAGAGGCCATGCGTAAGTGCCCGTACAAAGCATGGCAAATATCAAAATTGCAACTGCTTGAATCTGCTTCCGGTGACCCCGTGGTTTCATTAGCACAGCAACTAAGTCACGGACACTCGCTGACAGTAGCCCCATCTTTTAAAAAGCGACAGAAGGCCGAAGTATTATTAAAAGATACGGTGGAGATGCTCGACAAAAATGACCCGCCTGCTTTTTATAAAAACCGGCATTGCGTAGACTGCCAGTTTAACGGCGACTGCCTTAAAAAGCTAAAAGAAAAAAACTGCATCAGTCTGCTGTCCGGTATAACCCCAAAAGTGATGGCAAAATACCATAACAAGGGCGTGACCTCTATTACGCAACTGTCCTATTTATTCAAACCACGACGGCGAACAGCAAACAACGCATGCGGCAGCTATCAGTTGGAATTAAAAGCCCTTGCCATCCGGGAACGGAAAACGTTTGTGCTACAATTACCGGCGCTTCCCGATAGCCAAACCGCGATCTATCTTGATTTTGAAGGCATATTTGATGAAAGCCTGATTTATCTTCTGGGTGTTTTTATCGTGAGTGATACTCGACCTGCATCAACTTTTTCATTCTGGTGCGACGAGGAAAAAGATCAGGAAGACAATTTCAGAAAGTTGTTTAACCTGCTTGGTGAATACCCCGAAACACCCATATACCATTATGGAAGCTATGAAAACAAAGCTTTGAAGTCAGCAGTCAGAAAATGGCCAAAGCTTTCGAAACAATGGACATCCACAGAGAAACGCATGGTAAACCTTCTCGGATATTTACGCACCCATGTTTATCCGCCAATCTATGGCAATGGTCTTAAGGAACTCGGCGCATACTTAAAGTTTCAATGGAACGATCCCGAAGCAGACGGGTTACTCAGTTTGATCTGGCATAAAAAATGGGAGGAAACCAGGCGAACAGAATGGAAAGATAAACTAATTCGCTACAACATGGATGATTGCATAGCACTCCACCATGTTCATTGTTGGTTTAATCAATTGAATTCAGCAAATGATCATATCCAACATGTTGCGCAGATGAAAAAACATACGCCATATCACCTCCAACATAATAAACATTTAGGCGACGATTTTGACCAGATCAGCAAAGCAGCCTATTTTGATTACCAGCGCAATAAAATATACTGGCGTAATGAAGCCAAAAGGGATTCTCCCGCAGGTTCAACCGTTATTAAAAGACCCAGGCCGGGCCAAGGGGCCATTGCCTGGAAACCAAAGAATATTAATGAAACGGTCATCATGCCCCCCCGGCGGAGTTGTCCGAAATGCGGCTGCCGGAAACTATATCAGAGCCATGAAACTAAGTCATCCGTTCTTCAAACAGATTTGAAATTTACGAAGTCGGGTATCAGTCAACATGTAAGAGAATACCGTTCGGGGACAGCCAAATGTTCCAATTGCGGCAAAAAGACGATGAACCAAAGTCTGCGGATCATGCACTATGGAGACAACCTTTTCGCATTTGTGATCAACCACTATGTCAATTACCACATCAGCAATGAAATGATAAGCAAATTGATACATGAACATTACGGTATATGGATCAGCCCGATGTACCTCGTCATGTACAAAAACAGATGGTGGAATAAAACTTGGGAGCCTGTGGCTACTTATATAAAAAGCTTCGTATTAAAAAGCCCGGTTATTCATATTGACGAAACAACCATAAAACTTTCCAGAGAATCGGGCTATGTATGGGTGTTTGCCACAACCCATAGCGTGTTCTACCACTACTCGCCCAGCCGCGAAGTTGGATTTTTGCATGAATTGTTAAAAGGGTATGACGGCATCATCATATCTGATTTTTACCCTGGCTACGAAACGCTTAATGTGAAAAGCCAAAAATGTTTGATTCATTTGATTCGGGACCTCAACGACGACTTGTTCAAAAACCAGTTCGACGAAGAATTTAAATTGATGGTATCCTCATTCAGTAAGCTTTTACGCAAAATTGTAAATACGATAGATAAGCATGGTTTGAAGAAAACATATTTGAGAGTACACATGAAAGATGCTGACGCTTTTAATACAGAATTTGTCAACCGGATTTATAAAAGCGAACTGGCCTCCAGATATGCTAAACGATTTAGAAGACATTGGACGCAACTTTGGACGTTCCTGCATTATGATAATGTACCCTGGAACAATAACAATGCTGAAGCTGCTGTAAAAGCATTTGCACAGCACCGGCATGGTGTAAAAGGGCAAATGCACGTCCGCGGAATAACCGAATACCTCCAGATGCTGACAGTTGCGCAAACCTGCCGATACCGGAACATATCTTTCTTAAGCTTCCTACGAAAAAAAAGAGGAATTTGGGAAAATGTCTCAAAAGAGGCATTACCAAATTTTCTGCCCTATGACCAGGCTAAACTATATGTGCATCGTTTAGGATTTGAGCGGCAATCTGATTGGACAAATTGGATGAGGCAAGGGGACAGACCCCCATTTATTCCATCCGCTCCGGATAAAACATATAAAGACAAAGGATGGACTGATTGGCACGATTGGATAGGTTTTGATTTTTTACCCTTCCCACAAGCCCGAACATTTATGCGACGACTGCACTTGCAAAGCCGAAACGAATACCAGCAATGGATAAAAAGCGGGCAAAGACCAAAATTCATTCCGGCTACCCCCGAAAAAAAATATAAGCATACTGGCTGGGTTGACCTGAATGATTACTTAGGAATCACAAAGAAAAAGTAAACCCCAATGAACAACTAAAAAGAGCCTCTATCACCAACTAAAACTTTTCTAATAACCATTAGTTTCTTTTGCTTCTTTTCTTTACAAAGAAAAGAAGTCCGGGCGTAGTGAATAGGTTCAAGAATAGGGTACTTTCATTTATAGAATAATATGACTTTTTCGTTCGCTCAAATCATAGCCAACGACTTCAGATTTTGTATAAAATGGTTCGAAAAAAATCCCAGCGGGATCACAGAACGTTCGCAAACTCGAAAGATTTGCGAACGTTTTTTATTTACTTAGGATTGCCAAGCGGCACAGAGGGGTATTGTGGTTCACGTCAGCTGATGTGCTTGCATTCTGCGTTAAACGGAACCTACACGTTTTGAAAGGAACACAACAAGATTTTTTCTAAGTTTAGAAATGAATAAAAAGAACGAGATATAATGAGAAAAGTAACATGGCTGATCTTATCAATTATGTTTTTGGCAGGCGGAGCATTTGCACAAGACCAACGGGGACGGGTGGACTCGGCGGCGTTGCCGGTGCTCAGCCCGCATTACCAGGACGAGTTTACTTTAGACAGATCGGTGAATCCGGCCTTATGGAACACACAGCAGGGATTCCACGTTGGTTTTGGCTCAGAAAATGACCTTTATTTCAGAACAGAAGTCCCTCAAATAAAGGAGAGCCCATCATGGACTGGATGTGGTTGGAGGGGCGAGCGCCTGAACGCGCAAATCGTGGTATGGTCGGCAGACACGCTTGAACAGGTTCGCTTTAAATTGAACGATCTGGCGGGCCCCAACGGCCGAAAGATCAGCAGGAATAATATCAGCCTGAACATGGTACGCTATGTGCTGGCCAACTATCCATATGGTTCAGACAAAGTGGATTGCGGCGGTTCGCCGTACAAGGACGGTTACCTAATGCCCGACGGGTTTGAGCAATTCGACCGGTTTGATGTGCCGGGAAAGACAGTAAGACCAGTATGGTTAACCATCAATATTCCAGCGGGCACTCAACCTGGTCATTATAAGGGCACCATTGAGGTATTAGCTAAAGGATTCGAAAAGTCATTACAGCTTAATATCCAAGTGCAAAATCAGTTGCTTCCTCCACCTCACGAATGGAAATTCAGACTCGATCTGTGGCAAAATCCATGGGTGCTGGCATGGGACAACCACTTGCAGCCCTGGTCGGATGAGCACAAACTGCTCTTAAAAAAGCACCTGAAGCTTTATGCGGATGCTGGCGGAAAATATATCACCACTTATGCGGTCAATTCTCCGTGGAGCGATAACTCTTATACCATAGAAGGCGGGATGATCGAATCCATCAGGGAAAAGAACGGCATGTGGAAATTCGATTACAAGATATTCGATGAGTATGTAGAGCTGGCGATGAGCGTGGGTATCGACAAAGCGATAACAGTTTATACCCCTATACCGGGAAATTACCGGTTCCGCTACATTGATGGTCCTACGGGGAATTACAACACGGAATCGTGGCCGCCGGGATCGGAAAAGTTTAACGCTTACTGGGGGCCATTTCTCGATGACCTGAGGGCCCATTTGCAAAAGAAGGGTTGGCTTAACAAGACCTATATCGGCATCAACGAAAACCCGATGGATGAGACGCTGACCGCCATTAGGTTTGTCAAGGCCAACTGGCCGGGCTGGAAGATCACTTACGCAGGCGACTGGCATCCCGAATTGAATAATCTGTTAAACGATTATTCCTATGTTAAAGGCAAGGAATCTCCGATGAATATCGTCGCGCAGCGCAAGGCTAAAGGATTTACAACAACCTATTATGTGTGCTGCACGCCTCCAAAACCCAACAACTTCCTTTTCTCGCCGCCAATCGAAGGCCGCTGGATGGGCTGGTATGCCTCGGCTTATGGCTATAGCGGCTTTTTGCGCTGGGCCTATGATGCCTGGCCGCAGGATCCCAACCGCGATGGCAGGCATGGGAGCTGGGCCGCAGGTGATTGTTACCTGGTTTATCCCGGCGCTAACAGCGGTATCCGGTTTGAGAAATTGAGAGAGGGGATATCCGATTATGAAAAGATCAGGATATTAAAGACTAAGGCAGCTTTCTCCGCTGACAAAAAATGCAGGGAATTGATGGCTAAATTGGATGAGCATATGAAGACGGTAGCCGATGAAAGTAAGTTTAACGAGGATACCTTAAAAATGCAGGTAAGCCAGGGCCAGGAATTAGTAAGGGAATTGAGCGACCGCCTTTCAGTGAAAAAATAGCGATATGAAAGCACGGAATGTTCTATTGGTACTATCGATTATTGCAACATTGAATGCGGCAGGGCAGCAAAGGCCAGTCTCAAAAGTAACGTGCACTGAATATGACGATTATAAGCTGACGAATAACCTGACAGCTTTCGGCCCCATTCCTACGGCGTATGACCCCAATGGCGTGTACCCTTATGTTAGTTATTGCGAAACATCTAACCGGCCGGAACCAAAGAAATATCACTATATCGTTCTCGAAAATGCCAAAATGAAGATCACCATTTGCCCCGATCTTGGGGGTAAAGTAGTTTCTATGGTGCTCAAAAGCTCGGGCAAAGACGTTTTATATACACCTGACGTGATAAGGCAGGAGAGAATACTGCCGCGCTTTTATTTTACTGCGGGAGGTATCGAGGTCAGCTTTCCGATATCCCACTCACCGAGCCAGAACGAAAAAGTAAATTACCGGATCGACCGTATGCCCGGCAGAACCTACGTAACCTGCGGCGAGCGCGAGCTGCGTTTCGGTATGCAATGGTCGGTGGAATACTCGCTGGGGCCTGACGATGATTTTTTAACCGAACGTGTGGCCTTTAATAACCCCGGAACAGGAGCCTATCCTTGGATGTCGTGGTCAAACGCCGCTATCCCGTCGGAACCTGATACCCGCTTTTATTTTCCTGAAGGGAAAGTGCTTTCACATTCATCAAAGCTGGATACCATCGACTGGGAGAGATCGGGCCCGAAGACGCAGTCGGATATCAAAGAAATGACCGGCTATTTCTGGCAAACCAGCAATGTTAATGCTTTTGGGGCATACACACCATCGCTGGGAACGGGTTTGTACCATGTAGCTGATGAAGCAGTCGCGCCGGGTATCAAATTATGGAGCTATGGTGTGGCCGGCGATACGGCATGGTCAATGTTAAGTACGGCCAAACGGCAGCAATATATTGAATTACAGGGTGGCCCGATCAGGGACCAGTCGATAAAGCTGGAACTCAAACCCCGGGAGCACCGCTCGCACATCGAATACTGGATGCCGTCAGACAAGGAACTCGATATCTCCCGGCTTAAAGTGCCGGCTGTTTCCCTGCGGCCGGTAAAGGATATCCCGCTTTTCGGATGGGCGCGGCCCGAAAGTGTATCAGCCTGGGAGAGTCTGTTGCAGGCTTATAACGCTAAGGGCACAGTGCCCGTGTGCCCGGCCATCGATCTGGATATATGGCCGCCATCGGGTATAGAAAACCTGGACGCGCCGTTTCAATGGGCTATCGGAAAAAGCGATGGTGCAACTGCAGATACCTGGCGTTTCTATTACGGAACCTGGCTGGCGGGGCGGGGTAGGGCAGATGACGCCATAAAAATACTGTCGGCTTCTAAAATCGGGTTGGCAAAAGCGCTGCTGGCAAGGTTGCTGGCGCAAAAAGGTGATCCCGAAGCTGCGGAAAACGCATTGGAATCTATAACCGAACCCTGGCTGCAGATACATCCGCAGGTGATTATCGAAAGGGATAAGATACTACGTGATATCGGGAAACAGACGCTCGCTGAGCGCGAAAAATGGCTGGCAAAAGTTGCCGCGCTGAAGGACGAGTTTGTGGAAGAAAGGCAGGTACAGTTGCTGATCGATAAAGGGCAACCACAAGCCGCGAAAAATCTGCTTCTATCTATTCCTTTCCAAATGGTGCACCAGACCTATACTCGCACCGATCTATGGATGCAGATATGCGCTCAATTGAATATTTCGCCGTAC
>JAFDZK010000151.1 GCA_018267005.1 Bacteroidota bacterium | reverse complement strand
TCCAACTTTACAACATTTCAACAGATAAAGAATGAAACTACTCATGGTTTGCCTCGGCAATATCTGCCGCTCGCCTTTGGCCGAGGGCATTATGCAGCACCTGTCCGACGAGCACGGCCTGGACTGGAAGATCGATTCGGCCGGAACGGGCGATTGGCATGTAGGCGAAGGACCCGACCGGCGCTCGACCCGTGTTGCCAAAAATCATGGTATCGACATCAGCAAACAGGTTTGCCGGCTATTCAAAAAAAGTGACTTTGAAGAATTCGATCACATTTATGTGATGGATCGTTATAACCTTGCAGACATATTGGCGATGGCCCCGCATGAAGAAGCCGCAAGAAAAGTCAAACTATTGCTGGGCGTTCATGAAGTTCCGGATCCGTATTACGACGACAGCCAGTTTGAGCCGGTTTTCGAGCTGATTGAGCAAGGGTGTAAGGATATTATAAAGAAACTAATTACTAGTTAAATAAAAGTGCATTTGTCATCCTGAGCTTGTCGAAGGATGTGTGCAAGCGCCATCCCTCATGCTTCGACTGGCTCAGCATGACCTCCCCTCTTCACAAAATGGGTTAGCCCTCGCTTCTCTTTATGCTAAAATAAGCCAGCTCCTCACCATCTTTTTTAAAATTTTCACCCCTTGTCATCCCCGCTTTGAGCAGTACTTTTTGCGATGCTAAATTTGTCAGCGTGGTCACGGCTACAATCTCAGCCGCATCGGTATTCATAAAACCGTAATTGACCAGGATGTGCGCCATTTCAGTTGCAAATCCCTGGCCCCAATATTTTACGTGGAATGAATAGCCCAACTCGATCTTCCCCTTGTAATCGTAAAAGTCGCGCAGCAGGCAGCTCCCCATATAATCCCCGTCGCCGTTGTGAAACATACCCCAGCGGCCAAGCGCTTTGCCGGCTTTATAATCGGCCAGCGTCGTGTGAAAAATTTCGGTGTTCTCCAGCCGAGTTCTTTTGGGAATATGTACTAACACCCGTTCGTCGTTAAAAAAGTCGACAAAATCCTTTTCTTCTTCGGGTTTGAATTCCCGGATAACAAAACGTGGTGTCTGGAAATAAAGCGGCATGGTCAAATGTATCGTATTTGTCTGAACTATGATTTGTATGATTTAAAGATGACCATGATTTTACTATCCGCCTGACCAGTGAAAATCCTGAAATCGTGTTAACTTTGCCGCTTATGGCATCCATCAAACCGTCTGTCCCTAAAGGCACCCGCGACTTTTCACCTGCCGAAATGGCTAAACGCAATTTTATTTTTGATACCATTAAAGGCGTTTTCCGTAAGTACGGCTACCAGCAGATCGAAACGCCGGCAATGGAGAAATTATCGACGCTCACAGGCAAATATGGAGATGAAGGCGACAAACTCATTTTTAAAATCCTTAATAACGGCGACTTTCTTGCGGATGGCGGAATAAATGAATCCAACATAACCGCGGACAGTAAAAGGTTATTGCCGCTTATTGCCGAAAAAGCCCTCCGCTACGACCTCACCGTTCCCTTTGCCCGTTACGTGGTGATGCACCAGAACGAGATCGCTTTTCCGTTCAAGCGTTTCCAGGTGCAGCCGGTATGGCGCGCCGACAGGCCGCAAAAGGGGCGCTACCGCGAATTTTACCAGTGCGATGCGGATGTGGTAGGTTCGGACTCGCTGCTGAACGAGGCCGAATTTGTGATGATCTACGATGAAGCTTTAAGCAAGCTGGGGCTTAAAGATTTCACCATTAAAATAAATAATAGAAAAATTCTATCCGGAATCGCTCAAGTTATAGATAAAAACGATAACATCATTGACCTGACCGTCGCGATAGATAAGCTGGACAAAATCGGGCTGGATGGTGTCATCAAAGAATTGCTTGAAAAAGGCTTTACCACTCACGATATAGAACAATTAAAACCGATCATTCTGCTGGAGGGAACTAACGACGCCAAACTGGCAAGCCTGCGTGATGCGCTGTCTGAATCGCCAACTGGTCTTAAAGGTTGTGATGAAGTGGAGAGTGTCCTTAATTATATCGCCAACTGCCCCCTGAGAACTGCCAAACTGGAACTCGACATTACCCTTGCGCGTGGATTGAATTATTACACCGGCGCCATCTTCGAGGTAAAGACCAATGAAGTGGCCATGGGCAGTATCGGTGGCGGCGGGCGCTATGATGATTTGACCGGCATGTTTGGCCTGAAGGGCCTTACCGGCGTGGGCATCTCCTTCGGCGCCGACCGTATTTATGATGTGATGGAAGAGTTGAAGCTTTTCCCCGAAACCGCCGGCGAAACCACCCGCGTGCTCATTTGCTGCTTTGACGCAGAAGGCGAAAAATATGCGCTGCCTTTGTTAAAGCGATTGCGCGACAACAATATCAGTTCGGAGTTGTATCCTGCAGGCGCCAAGATCAAAAAGCAGCTCGACTACGCCAACGGCAAGCAAATTCCGTATACCATTGTCATCGGCAGCGACGAAATGCGAAGCGGGCTCCTGGCGTTTAAGGACATGAACAGTGGGGTGCAGGAGAAATTGTCAGCTGAAGAAATTATCAAAAGGTTGAAATAAGCCCCAATTTGTCATATTGACCAATAGCAAAGCATCTATTGCGGATTACTTTCGTGATCCGATATAAATCATCCCTTAGCAGATTCTTTGCTGCGCTCCGAATGACAAATAGGGAAACTTAATTACTCTTCTGTTTCGGCGACAGGTCGAACGGCACCAACACCTTAAAGCTCACGTTTCGTCCCATATTGAAGATACCCGGCTGAACGCCCGGCTGAACTACGCGATTATCAAAATATTTCAGGCGGCTCATGTTCGATTGATAATTCACATTCGCCAGGTTGGTCCCTTCAATAAATATTTTCAAAACCGTATTGCCCTTGGCATTCACAACATTGCCGCCAATGCCTGCGCTCAGTAAATTATAACCGGCGGTATAGGTTTCGGTTCCGTAGGCGGCGAAGAACCTGTCCTGCGCATTATAATGATCGAAGCCTAAATAACCATAAACGTTTCTAAAACTGCCGAATCCTTTGGCGAACGTTCCGCGCAATTCTGAATGCGTGTGCAGCGGTGGTATAAACGGCAGGTATTTCAGGCTGTCGGGAACAGGGCTGCCGTTGCCCAAATTAGTGCCGTAAGTAAGCGCCAGCGAGTTTTCAAAATGCAGCCATTTCACCGGGTGCAGGTCGAGGTTCAACTCGCCGCCGTTAATGCGCGCTTTGGTTTGGGTATAGGTAAATACAGCATACAGCGGGAACAATGGGTTCCGAACCGGCGTACCGTCAGGGTTTAGCTCCTGTTCCTGGAAAATATAGTTTTGGATATTGTTGTTAAACAATTCGATGCTCGCCGATACGTTCGGCAGCGTAAGAAACGCGCCCAGGTCTTCCTGTACGTCAAATTCGGGTTTGAAATTGGTGTTACCTACGTGGTATTCCTGCGACCCCGGATCGGGACCGTTGGCTGAAAGCTCAGCAATGTTCGGCGCCCTGAAGCCGCGTGCGATGTTGGCCTTAATGAGAAAGGCGTTGGAAAAGTTATAAGTAGCGCCAAAGCTGCCGGTTGCCCCCGTAAACGTCTTGCTGAAACCTGTAAACTGCTGCATCACGTTCGCCGTACCCGCCGGGTTAGGGCCGGTATACAGGCTCGGATAAAAAGCTATGGTCGTATCGATATAGGCCGCCTGGCTGGTAATGGTACGACTGTCAAATCGCGCGCCGCCCTCCAAATCAAGCTTGCCGAAGCTTTTCTTCTCGATAAAGAACGGCCCGATATCGAACTGGTGGTAAGCAGGTACGGGGAAATCGGTCGCATCGCCAATGGTATTGTTTTGATATTGGCCATTGATCCCCACCGTGGTTTGATAATCATTTCCCAGGGTGAAATTATATTTTATATCATAGGTATAGCTGCTCAGGTGCAGGTTCAGACCAGCAACATCAGGTTCCGTCGGGTGCGTGTATTCCCGCCTGTGGCTGTATTCGTAACCAAGGTTCACGAGCAGGTTACCGCTGCCCAGGGCGATGCTGCTGTTATCGTAAATACGGTAAAGTTGCACGTGCTGATGCAGCGGGGTGATCGCGTAAGAATTCAGAACGGATTGAGGAACGATCGGCCTGAATGTATCGATGTCCGTAACTTGTCGCGTGAATTGCCGTGTAAAAGGGTCGCGGCTCCCGTCGGGTATTTCCTGTTCGTCATCATAAACAGACGCGTTCAGATAGGAATATCCCCAGTTTTTATTCAGGCCGACCATAATGCGGCCGTCTTTTTCCTTATATCCGGTTCCATACACGCGTCCGTCGTGCTGGTTCTGGTAGTCTTTGGCTTCCTTGTCCGACAGGATGGTGCCCCAAACCAGGCCGTTCTGGTTGCCATACAATCGGAATGAACTTTCCAGCAATCCCTGGTTAGTGCCGTAATCACCGGTGAACGATCCTAAAATTTTGCCATTATCTACCGGCGGCGGGGTAAGCATATTTACAACGCCGGCTATGGCGTCTGACCCATAGCTTAAACTGGCCGGCCCTTTGATAACTTCGATCCGGTCGATCGAGTTCTGGTCCACTTCGATCCCGTGCTCATCTCCCCACTGCTGACCTTCCTGCCGCATGCCGTCTTCAAGGGTAACCACGCGGTTATAGCCCAGCCCATGAATAAAAGGCTTGGAAACATTGGGGCCGGTGGTAACGGCGCTTACGCCCGGAATATTAGCGATCTCGTCGATGACGTTGGTAGAGGCGGAATGCTGGTCGATATAGGATTTGCTTACCGCGGCCATCGGTACAGGATCGCGTTTGATCTCCGTTGCCTTGCTGACGCCGGTAATAACCACTTCGCCGGCCTCGATTGCCGACGCCTGTAATTGTATATCCCATGTGGAAGTCCTGGTAAAATCTATGTTTTTGTCGACGGTGCCGTACCCGATAAAAGTTACCTGTACCAGGTAGACACCTTTAGGCAATTTGGTTAGCAAATATTTGCCATTGACGTCGGTAACCGTGCCTGTGCGCAGGTCGGGAATGGATATGGTAGCACCCGGTATGGGTTTCCCGTCGGCCTTATCGGTAACTGTACCTGACAAAGTGCCGTCGCCGCCATTCTCATAAACGGTATCCGCCACTTTAACCCGGGCGAATGCGGAAAGACTTGTGAACAATATTAAAAAGCTGTATACGAGCTTCAGTTTCATAATAATAAATCGAGTGGTCAAGAATTTTGCCTGAAGCGGCAACTGTTAAAGGATACGTATTATTATGAAACAGGCGGAGCACGGCCGGCTGCAAGAATAAGCGAAACGCTTATGAAGTCGTATTTGCTTTGAATATAATGCTGGCCGGCGCTTACAACGGTTGCAAAATAATGATGATCATTTTGCACGGCGCTGGTATGATGCATGGCATCGCACAACTGGCATTTTTCGCTGAAGGAGGCAGTATGATGAGCCGTTTTGGCTGTACGCGGAAAAGTTTTATGCTGGTGTGCATACACCGCCCACTGACCTGCAAAAAAGCAAATCATAACTATACAGGCAATAGCGATATGCCGTTTGTCCCTTTTCACGGTAGTTCGATGCAGAGGCCTAACCGGCGCAAAAGTAGTTAAAAATGTGCGCAATACCTCACTACATCGTAACAATGTCGTTGTGAAGTGGTTTGTGATAAATTTTTTTAATGAACAGGGCGGGGCTATCTTTGCGCACATGAAACCCGCCGAAATAAATGCAAAATGGGCCGCGCTGCAACAGCGCATAGCCGCCGATTTTGATATGGATAAACCCGACATCAAAGTGCTGCTTTTCCTCATCGGTGTGCAGGAACTGGGACAGGGGCCGCGCAAGTTCAGCAAGAGGCAGAAAGAAGAGCTGATGCATATCGCTACCTGCAAATTGTTCAGCAAGATGGGCTTTTATGAACTGGAAGGCGTCGACCAGGACGGCTGGCCGCACTGGAAATTAATTACCCGGATACCGAATTATACCCTGCTCGAACAGGAACTGATCATGAAATCGCTGATCGTGGATTATTTTGAGGAAATGTTGTAATGTTGCAAAGTTTGAATGTTGAAAGGTTATCATAGGTTTAAAATCATACTCTTTCGACGATTTAAGAACTTTTCAACTTTACAACATTCCAACCTTACAACAAAAAAATGAAGAAACTACTAACCCTTGCGCTACTACTCATAACCACAGCAGCCTTTGCCGGCCGGCCTAAAAATCGATACGTCCGCATTAAAACCAGTTATGGTCAGTGCATTATCCGCTTGTATAACGAGACGCCGAAGCACCGCGATAATTTTATTAAGCTGGTGAAGGAGGGTTTTTACAACGGCACACTATTCCACCGCGTCATACAAAATTTCATGATTCAGGGGGGCGACCCGGATTCGAAAGATCCTAAAAAAGCTGCTCCCGGCGCTGAATTAGGCAATGGTGATGTAGGGTATACCATACCCGCAGAGTTCAGGGACAGCCTGTTCCATAAGCGCGGAGTACTGGCTGCGGCGCGTGACGATAACCCGCAAAAGGCGTCCAGCGGCTGCCAGTTTTATATCGTGGAGGGCAAACGATTTACCAACGGCAAGCTGGATACGCTGGAGCAAACCCGGCTGAAAGGCCGAAAAATACCCTACTGGCAAAGGGAATATTATACCAGCGTAGGCGGCGCACCGCACCTGGACCAGAACTATACCGTCTTCGGAGAAGTGGTTTCTGGGATAGACATGGTCGACCGTATCGCCGCGGTCAAAAAGGACGAACGCGACCGGCCGCTTGCAGATGTGCCGATGACAATTGAATTGCTGAGCAAAAAGGAATGCAAGCAATTGGATAAGGTGTTAGAGATGACCCATTAATCGATTTGAATATCGAACACCGAATATCCAATAAAGAATGATGAATTTGTAGATACGTTTTTGCACTTCATCGCTCGACATTCGGTGTTCAATATTCGATATTAGCAACAATGAAAATCGTAACCTACAACGTCAACGGCATACGCTCGGCGATCAACAAGAACTGGCTGGCCTGGCTGCAGGCAACGGACGCGGATGTGGTTTGTTTGCAGGAGATCAAGGCCACACCCGACGTGCTGACCGAGCTGATGCTGGTGGAGCAGATGGGTTACGAGCATTATTGGTTCCCGGCTGAAAAGAAGGGCTACAGCGGCACGGCTATCTTTACCAAACACACGCCGAAGCACGTGGAATATGGCTGCGGGATTCCGCATTACGATCGTGAAGGGCGTAATATCCGGGTGGATTTTGAGAATATATCCGTAATGAGCGTTTATTTTCCGTCAGGTTCAAGCGGCGATGAACGCCAGGGATTCAAATACCAGTTTTTGGATGAGTTCGGCGAATATATCAACCAATTGAAATGGGCGTATTCCAACCTGGTCATTTGCGGCGACTATAACATCTGCCACCGGCCGATCGATATTCATAACCCGAAATCGAATGCCAATTCTTCTGGTTTTTTACCCGCAGAACGGGATTGGATGGAGAATTTTATCAATTCGGGATTTATCGATACGTTCAGGCACAAAAACAAGGAGCCGCATAACTATACCTGGTGGAGCTTTCGCGCCAACTCACGCGCCAAGAACCTGGGCTGGCGTATCGATTACATCATGGTGACGCACCCGCTGGAATCTCATATCAAACGTGCGATGATCCTGCCCGAAGCCAGGCATTCGGATCATTGCCCGGTGTTGGTGGAGTTGGAAGGTTTTTAACATATCTGTTCTCTTGCTTAGAATGCTAAACTTAGCTTGATGAAACCTCCGCATTTTAAAACTAAGGCTGGCTATTAGATCATTGCCAAGCACTGCTGCAATTGGCTATTTACCTTGAAGCCTTGACCAACGCCAGCGCGTTTACGGTATCGGTATAAAGCTGGTCGTAGGCCTTGTTTTTCAATATCTCTTTCGTGATCAGCTTGCTGCCCACGCCGACCGCCGCCACACCGGCCTTAAACCAGCCGCTTAAGTTCTCTGCGTTCATTTCTACGCCGCCCGTCGGCATAAACAACTGTCCCCTGAATACATCGGACACTGCCGAAATATAGCCAGGTCCGAGTACATTGGCCGGGAATATTTTGATCAATGCCGCGCCATGTACCTGGGCAGTATGGATTTCGGTCGGTGTCATGCAGCCGGGTATCCAAAGCCCGTCATACCGATTGACAACTTCGGCAACTTCGTGGTTTACGGTTGGCGCGACAATGAAATCGGTTCCAGCATCAGTATACCTGGTCGCATCATCTTTAGTTTTGATCGTTCCCGCGCCGAACAGGAAACCCGGCATTTCCTTTTCAACTGCAGCCTTTAATATTTTAAAATTGTCAAAGGCTTCCTTCGCCCGGTTGGTATATTCCATTACACGGACACCCGCGCGATAAAGCGTGCGCACCACCTCCAGGCTCACCTGCGCGTCTTCGTTAAAAAACAGCGGCAGCATACCTTGTTTGATGATCTCGTCCAGTACTTCCTGTTTATTTTTCATTTTTGATGGATCATTTAGCCGATATTTCTTCCGGACTTCCGGCCATTAGTTCAGCTTCGCTAATATTTCCTCCGCCTTTTTATCTATCACGTCGGCTTCTACAAACAATTTCTCGAAGGCCGCGGCAGCAGCAAATTCAACGGTCCGTTCTGGTCCGAGTCCTTTGTAATATCCAAAGATCAGCCCGGCCATAAAGCAGTCGCCGCTCCCGACCTTATTGATGATGTGCGAAGCGCTGTATTCGTTCGAAGTGTAAAATTCGCCCTCCGTGTAAAGCGATGCATAATAGTCGATCTCGCCGGAGCCGTCAAACCTGAACGTGTTGGCAACCACCTTGCATTCAGGGTATTGCCTGACTAGTTCTTCCGAAGTTTTCAGCGCCTCTTTTAAATAGATACTCCGTTGCCCCGATTCATGAATATTCGGGACGACCGGGATACCCAGCATCGCCTCGATGGCCCATACGTTGCCCATTACCAGGTCGCAATATTTCACCAAACCGGGCATCACTTCGCCCGGTTGTTTCCCATATTTCCAGAGCTTGGAACGATAGTTAAGGTCGACAGAAATAATTATTCCTTTTTTTGAAGCAACTTCAAGCGCTTCCCGGCAAACGTCCGCAATGTTTTGGTTAATGGCCGGGCAGATGGCGCTGAAATGGAACCATCCTACGCCGTCAAATAATTTATCCCAGTTGATGATACCGGGTCTAAGCATTGAAAATGCGGAGCCCGCCCTGTCATATATCAGCGCGTCGTTTTTCAGGTCGCGGCCTTTCGTCAGAAAATACAATCCAAGACGTCCTTCACCGTACATCGCTGATGACATGTCGATATGCTGCTTTTCCAAAAACCCCGCGATCTGCCTGGCCATGGCATTATCGGGCAATGCCGTCATGTATTTTACCGGTATGCCCCAAAGCGCTAAAGCAGTGGCGGCGTTAAGTTCGGCCCCGGCGATGTAAAAAGGGAACGAGTTATCGTCAAGCCACTGGCCGCCCTCGTCGGGCGAAATGCGCAGCAGCAGTTCACCAAAGGTGAGCACCTGGGTTCCTGGTGATATTTTTAACGGCTCGTTCATCGATCCGGATCGAAGTAATTTTTAGCGGTATTCACGACAAATATCCGATTAGTTATGGATACAAAGTATTCTTAATACCCATCTCCAGCCCGCGCAATTCGGCCAAACCTTTCAGGCGGCCAATCGCAGAATAACCAGGGAAGGTATCGTAATTAAAATCGTCCAGTAGTTTATGGCCGTGGTCGGGCCTCATCGGGATAGCGACATCATCCCTGCCGCTGTCCTGCCGCCTCTTTTGTTCCTGTACGACGCTTTTCATGATCGCGTACATGTCCGAGCTTCCGCCCAGATGATCGGCCTCGTAAAAACTGCCGCCCGCTTCGCGCCGCACATTGCGCAGGTGCAGGAAATGAATGTGCGCCCCCAGTCTTTCGATCATGCCTGGCAAGTCGTTGCCGGCTCTTGCACCCAGCGACCCGGTACAAAATGTCAGCCCGTTGCTTGTTGAAGGGCTTGCATTAATCACATCATTCAGATCGCTTTCGGTTGATACCACCCTGGGTAAACCCAATATCGGGAATGGCGGATCATCGGGGTGTATACACATTTTTACGCCTGTCTTTTCAGCCTCGGGTATTATCGCCTGTAAAAACCATTGCAGGTTCTTTTTAAGTTGAACAGCATCAATTCCCTTGTACTTTTCAAGATGACCCTTGAACTGTCCGAGGGTCAGCACATCCTTCGTGCCGGGTAAGCCGGCCATCACGTTTTTAACAAGGACCTTTTTTTGTTCATCGTTCAGGCTGTCGAGATAGTTTTTAGCGGCCTGTCGCTGCTCCTCAGAAAACTCGCTGTAAGCGCCCTCCCGTTCCAGTATATACAAATCAAAAGC
>JAFDZK010000150.1 GCA_018267005.1 Bacteroidota bacterium | reverse complement strand
AGCGGCCAGAACGATTCGCCACCGGGATTGTTCACGATGATCATGAAACAAATGGTCATTCCGCGAAATACGTCGAGCGATAAAAATCGTGGTGAAGCTTCGGCCATAACTTAGGTTAGTTTAATCGGCCTACAATGTATAAATACTCTTTTGAAATTAAAAGAGAAAAATTAAATAGTTTTTAAACTTTTTAAAAATAGCAAAGAAGTTTCCGTCAGCAGAAGCCGCGCCGCTTAAGGCAGGACGATCAATCGTTATAGCCGGCAAGTTCAGGCTCGTTATATTCGCGGATAAAGTTTACCATCCTGAATATGCTTTCGTCTCCGAGCTGTTTAGTGCCGTTCCACTCCCACTCAAACAATTCGCCGTCGAACCGTATCTCGCCCGATCCGCAGTCCGCTTCGCTAAGCAGGTAACGGCCGGTAGAAAACAGGTCGCCGCCCGTAATTTCTTCGTACACGGGCTCGATAGTAATAATACGCTTCCCGTTTTCGGTGTCTAAATGATATTGGACCGGGTTAACCATAACATTGATTGCTAAATACTTAAGACGCTTCACCGATTATTTTTGTTTCACCAACACAATAAAATTGCATGCTATCCTTGTAACGACTATCAATAGCTTGATTGGTGTCGGCGCGCCCGGCTATTTCGCCTAACATTAAATAAAATAAACAACGTCATTGCAGTAGCTTTCTTTGCTGCATAACGTTTATGCTTTGCCGGCACGAGACTATTTTAATACCAGGGGATTTTCTATTAAAACTAATATTTTACGCGCACATTTACAAATTATTAACTCAAATCTTTATTAACATTAATTAGAGCCAACGTGACCCCGGTTTGCCTGGCGGCCAGGAGCGGCGATAACGGTCTTACCGCTGCCCGAAACACCTAACTAATTGTCAAAATGCAGTTTAATAAACTAAAGAAACGACTGAGAATTTCGCAAAACGAAAAACACGCTGGACGGCTTTAGTTAATCTTTATGAATTACTTTTTAACAGCGCATTATGATGATAAATCCAAATGTGGGAATTGCCGGGGCTGTTGAAAATACATGCACCAGAGTGGTATATTTTTTGACATATGTTAGCAAGAAAATTTGCCGAATGCTTTCTACTAATTTCTACGTTCTTCAAACCGAGACAGGCGACACGATCCGCGACGTAAAATCTATGTTACGCATCGATATCCATAGGTTGGATCATACCAATTTCCAACCCAGTTCTTCCGAACTGCAATTCTACAGTTTATGCCCCGATGGCTATCTCGCCTTTGAAACAGTAAATATTAAGGATTATTTGCGTCCGCTTATCGCTCCGGCGCTGTTATGGTATGCAGAGCACATCGGCTGCCCCAACATGAATATAAGCAGCCTTGACCCACGTCCGGTTTTAAAAGCCGTGGGTTCATAACATTAGCAAATATTTCTCAAATTGTGGAATAAAATCATCAAACAATACGCAGCCGCTGGCCTTTTGGTAATCTGATTTTGTGAATGAATAAATGATGTACCCATTTTTTGCACATTCCATATCATATTGCCAGTCGCCGATGATCCAACTAACAAAAAGCCCCCCTGCCTTGGTTGGCCTGAACTTCACATTTCGCTCCAGGTTAATGTCCTCGATGTAGTTTAAAACCCTTTCCGCATTGTTTTGGGCAATGGCGCTGGGCTGCAGATCATAAAGAGCCGCATTGTTCACTACGGTAGCGATTTGAGGATGCATCTTATTAAAAAAGTTTAACAATTGCTTTATACGATAACCTGAGCGTTAGGTTCGCTGTATCAAATGGTATGTCATTTGCACAATGACTAGCACATCATTAACTACCACAACTTAAAACCTATAAAAAAGCATTACAATGTGTAAGGTCGTATTAATTGACGATAACCCTATTGATCATTATATTATGCGCACCATGCTTTATAACAACCAGGCATGCAAGCAGGCCACCTATACTTTTGACGGCAGTATGATCATTGAATTCATCGAAGAGAACCGATCGAGGACCAGTGTGTTGCCAGATGTGATATTCCTCGACCTGACGATGCCCGACTTCAGCGGCTGGGAGTTCCTGGAGAAGTTCGAGAAACTCAGGGATGGTATCAGGAAAAATATCGAGTTATATGTAATGACATCGTCCGTCAGGGAATCTGACAGGGAACGTTCATGCAAATATCATTGCGTAAGCTCATTTATCAGTAAGCCGTTGTCAAAGCAGGCGCTGAACGAAATATGCCAGCATGCAGTCTCCTGACCGCACTCCGCTGGGTATGTGATTGTAGTTTTGTAATATCTAGTTAGAATTAAACGCCTGGTTTACCGGGCGTTTTTTTATTCCTGCAAGTTGTAAATAGTTTTTCACGAAAGACGATTTCCGGGACTTTGTGTAAAACAAACACAATTGTTAGCCCGTAAAAACCATTGTTTTATAGAAGAAGAGAAAGATGATTGCACCCGCTGGTTCCAAAAACGAGTCGGAAAGGCTTAGGGAATTGGTAGAAACCGAGCTATTGGATAGCCCTACCGACAAAGAATTCGACGATATCGTCAGACTGGCATCTGAAATTTGTAATGCGCCAATCTCGCTGATCACGCTGGTTGATTCCACGCGATCATGGGCCAAATCGTCGTTTGGATTACCAAACGCAACGAGTTCGCGCAACACATCGTTCTGCGGCCATGTGATCCTCCAGGACCACCTGTTTGAGATACAGGATACGTTAAAAGATGAGCGCTTTTGGGACAACCCCAACGTTACCGACGGCCTTAAAGTAAGATTCTATGCCGGCTATCCGCTAATTACCGCTTCCGGGCACCGCATCGGAAGTATATGCGTCATAGACACAGAGCCAAAATCGCTTAACGAGACGCAGAAGTTCGCCCTTGGCGTGCTGTCCGACAACATCATTAAAATCGCCGAACTGCGTATAAAAAATAAGCGGTTAAACCATATGGCAGAAACGCAAAAGAAAATGACTTCCATCCTGGCCCACGATGTTCGCAGCCCGCTGGTATCGCTGCGGTCCATCATAGAATACAAACGTTTAGGAATGATCGACGAAGATGAGTCGGAACAGTTATTGGAGGTTGCATTGGAACAATTGAACAATACGGTTGAAATGGTGGACGACATCGTCGACTGGGGCGAATCGCAGCTTAAATTTGTTGGTGTAACAAAAGAAGTAGTATCACTGCGCGAAATAACCGAAAATATATTTGGCTATGAAGCGTTGAAAGCCCGGTTGAAAAACAATAAAATGCAGAACCAGGTGAACGGCACCCAGCTATATACTGATAAGCATGCACTTACATTTATCATACGCAACCTGGTAAGCAACGCTAATAAATTTACCGAGAACGGCATTATTTCCGTATCGGCCACACAAAAGAACAACCATGTATACATTAGCATCAAAGATACCGGTACAGGTATGGATGCAAGCGTGGCCTCAAAGCTATTTAGCAGCAAGACCGTATCAATGACAGGTACAAGGAACGAAAAAGGCAATGGTCTGGGCCTGCTGCTCATCAACGAATATATTCGTAAGCTGGAGGGCAGTATAACCGTTGAAAGCGAAGCAGGCAAAGGTTCAGCCTTTACCATCAGGCTCAAAGCCCGGTAAAAGCTGACTGTATATCCTTTAAAGAGACGCCAAGCGTCGCTTTTGCCAGTTTGTTAAGGGAGTTTACATCCCCGGTAAAATGGAAGATGCTATGCCGGTGTGATAATGTGCCTCCGGGCTTCAAAAACGCCGCCGGCGATACGCTTTCGATCTCGTAAAACGGCCCCATCTGTGTACCGTCGGCAAGGGGGCCGTCATTGTACGAATTGACAGCGTCGCCAACTAACGGGTCCCGGTCCGTACGCCATTCCTGGTTCAGGTAAGTAGCCTTATCGTCGGCCTCAAAAATTGCGATAGTGAGTATATGGTTTATCGCATCATAACTACCGGCTATACCCTTCGTCCGGGTAGCTGGCATTCCCAGTTTGCCTCTTGACTTGCCATCCGCTTTAAAAAACAAATGGCCGTTTTTCATCGTGACCCGGTCGGGCGGGATTTGGCCGAAGTAGTCGGTTGTAGCTATCTTTCCGGTCGTGTTTTCGTTATAAGGTATTACGATAACCACCCCGGGCGAAGGAGTAAACATATCCAAGTTCCATAAACAAGGCGCGCCGGTTTTCGGCGTCCACGCATTAGCGCCGGTATTGGTTAAGGAGTTATCCGTTCTGATACCTACAGCTTTAACAGTACTGTCCAGCTTAACACCTAACGATTTTTGGATCGAGTCGTCATCAAGCAAGCTGATACGACGACCGACCTTTAATTGAAAGACAGTTCCCGCGTAATTCTGCAGGCTCATGTCTTTTGCCAGGGCTACCTGTCCGTCGCTTTTGCTGACAAGCGTCCAGGGTTCGTGATCGAAAGCGGCCGGCGTATGCCAGTTGGCAAATTCCATCTTTGTGCCTGGCTTGAAAAACAGGGCAAACTTACTCCCTTCCGGTCCAAGCCACAGCCTGTCCTCACCTCCGTAAGCATTCATGTGCGGATCGACCTTGCCGTCGAATGCTTTATAATTAACCCAGCCAAAGCTTTTGCCGCTATCACCCGCCGCAGTCGAGGTAAAAACTTTGCCCTGGTATTTCGGCGAGACGATAACCTTCGATTGCCCGTCATGGCTTTGCAATATCACCAGGCTGTCTTTATCATTCAAAAAGGCGAGGTCGTAACCGAATGTGCCCTTTTTGAATACCTCGCCAGAATGTCCTTTCTTTTCGTTGTCCATGTGACACCCCACTGCCACCAATGCTGTAACAGCCGACAGGTACCAAAACTTGATTTTCATGGCAAAAGCGTTTTTAATTCACTTCCAATTGATCTTTAGAGGGCAACTTCGGAAACGGGTTATGCGGCTCGCTCTGGTACCAATAAACTACGGAAGCAATATCATCCTGCAAGGGCATATAGCGGCCGTCAGCATGCCAGCCCAGGTCCTGGATGGTTACCTTTAAGTCTTTTTCAAATCTTATCGGGTCCATAATATGCCAGCGGTACAGGCCAAAACGCTGAGCGATATTGTAGTGGCCGTCGCCCCTGATTACCTGCGGCAGGCCGGTGTACGGGCCGCTGAATTCCGTATACTGACTTTCCGGTTGGCCGGTGGCCTTATTCAGGGTTTCGGAATCAAAGTCATAAGCGCCGTTGAAGTAATCTTCAGTGCCGGTGCCGTTTATCGTCGGAAACTCGGAATCGCCGTCCATAAAAAATTTGATCTCGCCTTCACCCCACCAACCGTTCTTATTGGAGCCATAAGCCATGTAAGTGCCTACATACTGCCCTTTGCCTCTGATGCTATCCACCAGTACATAGTCTTTTTTATACGGCAGCGGATTGACCCTCCTGAACTGCGCATGAAAATATCCGGCATCTTTGGGCACATCCGTCAGGGTATAATCAACCTGGTAATACAGCACCATATCTTTATTATCAATATTCTCCATGGTTATCCTGCATTTTTTACGAAATGGCATCGGCCAATAACAATTTAACCCGCTCCCGGGATTTACAACCACAGCCAAGGATGTCACCGGCGCATATTTACCCCAGCCCATGCAAAAGAAATCGCCTACCGGCACCTCAACCGAAGGCTCAGTTTCGTCGTCCCAATAAAATCGAATGATGGAGTATCTCCAATTACCGGTGGGGGTCATCCAGATATGCTGAATAGCGCCCGGGCCGTCAATCTCTGCGATCGTGAAAGTTGTGTGTTTTTTTATAACTACGCTTGGGCTCACTTTCCACTTTTGCCCCAAATCGCGCGAAGGCCCGGCACCTGTGCCTGTTGTGGCTATGCCGCCTTTGCCTTTTTCGCCATTAAAATTCTCAGGGCTTATCGACCGGGTTTTGGCATCCGACAGGCGGTAAATGTTGCCCATATTCATATTAAGTCCATCGAATTTTTGCTGCGCCTGGACTGTTAGGCCTAATATAACCAGCCATACGATAATAAGATTGTGCTTTTTCATGCTCACGATCTATTTTTAGGTTTATAACTTACATAATTGATCAAGCTGCCTATGTGATCGATGCTTATTGCAACTTCATCACGTTCCTGCAATGTAAAATCATTGGGTGGAACCAGGCAGGTGCCCGTCATCAGGAAACTGCCTGTAGGAAAATCGCACTCGCGATACAAGTAGCCCGTAAGTTCAGTAAGCGAGCGCTTCAACCTGGCAACCGTGGTTTCGTCACTGTAAACATCACTGCCAGCCCTCCTGATCTTCATTTTTATCGCCGTGTCCGATGGCAGCGGCTGTTCGGATACATACAGGCAAGGGCCCAGCGCTGCGCTTCTCTCATATATCTTCGCTTGCGGCAGGTACAATGCATTTTCGCCCTCGATACTCCGCGAGCTCATGTCGTTACCGATGGTATATCCCTGTATATTGCCTTTTGAATTAATAAACAAGGTTAATTCAGGTTCGGGTACGCTCCATGACGAGTCGCGCCTGATATAAACATGCTGACCGTGTCCTGCAACCCGATGCGGCAATGCTTTAAAAAACAACTCCGGCCGCTCTGCTTCATAAACTTTATCATAAAGATCCGCGGCGCCCGACTCGGCTGATTCCTCCATACGCGCTTCCCTGCTTCGCAGGTAAGTTACTCCGGCCGCCCACACTTCCTGCGTACCTATGGGCGCAAGCAGATCGTTACCGGCAAGGTTCGAAAATATCTTATCGTCGATAACCGTCAAATGCGGCAGCAAGGCTGACAGGTAACCATGCAGGTTCTCCCGGTTGATAAGCGTGTCCCAGTCGTGCCGAAGCCGATAGTTCAAACCCTGGTGTTGTATGATCGCACCGTCCGATATTTTGAAGATTTTCATTGCAGATTAGCTTGCGGCGGCCCTGATGGCTGCAATTAGCGCGTACAATATAAGAAATATATTTTCCGTAAAAACCAGGGCCATAAAAAACAAAGATCGCCGGAAGTAGTCCTCCGGCGATCTTTGTTGCTTTATAATCGAGGTTTTTGTTAGGGCTTATGCTTAGGAGGATTCATTTCCCTTACGTGTCTTTCAAATTCCTCCTGGTCGGCTTTTACTTTTTCCTTCCAAAGGTATTCTTCTTTTGCGTTGGAAAATACTTCCGGAAAATCTGCAGGCATCTTGCTTAGTTTGTCAAGCAGTTGTTCTCTTTCCTTTTGCTTATCGAGCGTACTCCTCTGTATATCGGTATTAAAGGCATCGATATTGTTTTTTACCGTGTCTGCTTTCACCCGATTAATGTTTCTTACAGATTGAGCTGCATTCGCTGCTACAGCGCTACCTATTGATCCAATTGCAAACACAAAACTATATTTTAAGATGAGCTTTTTCATTTTTAGTTCTTTATGCGACAACGCCATTTTTTCTAAAAGGTTTACAAAATATCACTAAAGTATACTACATTAACCTATTAGAAATCCCACAATTCGCTATAGGCACGAATTAAATCCGCCCCTGTACGACCGCCAGAGACTCCCCGATCGTTTGTCAAGCAATCATTTCTATCGGTTAACATTTACTTGAAACGAAAAAGAAACTTTGATGGTTACAGTATTCTGCATGATTTTGGGCTTTTGCCCCGCGCAATAACCGCCTTATTTTCGCATAATAAAGCCTGCCCGACTGCGAAAAAAAATGCCCCGGGCAGGTACCCGGGGCGTAAGCCAAGTGGTTGTGATAATTTAAGTTGTGATATCGTATTTATTTCATGGTAATCAGTGTGGTCGGCAATACTGATGCGCTTAAGCTTGCACCCAGTATATTAGCGCTCCATCCTGTTGGCGGCGTTATTCCCGTTTGCATAGAAGCATCCTTCTCAACAACAGTAGTACCTTTTGGATAATAAGCGAGGTCCGAGGCTCTGCCGCACATCCATTTTATCTTATTACCGGTCATAACAATGTTGTTGCTTGGCAAACCAGAGTAATTGCCGTATCCAAGACCGACATGTGAAATGGAAGTGGCACTGCTGTAGATTATATTATTGCTCATGGTAATATAAGTCCCCCCTGCAACCTGCATACCATCCGTACCGGTATTCACAACAATGTTGTTGGTCACCGTTTCGTAACTGCCGCCCTGATCGCCTACAGTTATTCCGGAGCCGGTGGTGCTTGGACCGCCACCGCGCAGCATATTACCAGATACCAGTATGGGGTCGGTTGGCAATCCATTACTTTTATATAGATTGATAGCATCTTCGGGGTTGCTTTTGCCGGCAACATTGTCGCTTTTATTATTAGTGATCCTGTTTCCGCCACCGCTAACGTTATTGAACTGAACGCAAGCTCCGCGGGGATACGGGCCCATCATATTAAGGAACTGGTTAGCATTAACTACTATGCCGCCTGTACAGGCCTGGGCATAGACGCCGGTAGCGACCTTGGTGATGAAACAATAATCAATGGTAATGTTGCTGCATCCTGCTAACTGAACGCCAAGCGAGTTAACCGTTGTACCGTTGCAAAGTTTACATTTGGTAATGTGAACATTTTTGCAATTAGTCAGGCTAATGCAGGGCACTGCCCCGCCGCTGATCGAGTCGCCTGAAATTGTGACGTTGCTCTGATTCCTTAATACGATAGGCGCTGAACCTTTGTAAGGCTGGCCGATTACATTTAAGCCTGCTGATATAATTATCAGCGTGCATAATACTGAAGTTAAAGTTGTAATTGTTTTCATTTCTACTGGTTTTTTGGGTTTGTTACTATTTGTTTTAGCTAATGGGTATAAGAAGATAGTTATTAATTTTTATGACAAAACATTTCTGTATTTGAAAATATTATCCGCTGGTTAAACTTTATATAACAATGGTTAACCTATTGTAAAACAATTGATTACAATTATTAAATATACAATTATCCCGCGAGATTTCATAATTTATTTCACGGGTTTTTTCACCCATTTTTATTCGCGCGTAACAGGTAGCCATCCGAAATCAAAATGAATTATTTGAGTCGAAAATTATGTTAAGGAACCGGTCTGCCACATTTTAACGCGGACGCTGATTCGATATCAGAAATTGGGATAATAATTGCGGGGAATAAAAGAATGAGAACAGATTAATACACGGCAAAGCAACTGTAGCTAACGGTGTCAAAAACCAATTAATCAACTTGTTATCTACTGTCAAAAAAATTGATATTTTTATAGTGGAATTAAACTTTGCCAAAAAGATCGCATCTATAGTCTTAAAACCCAAAACCATGAAACGACCATATCTTATCCTTATTCCTGCTTTTTTTATACTCTACTCGTGCCATCACGATGTTGTGCAGTTGGTTGACGGGCCCAAATTTTCAGTCAATAAGGGTAAAAAGGAGGTTATCGATTTTTCCGACCCCACCAATGCCGGCGCCTCCTCAGTGGGTGTAACCGCGGCGCTTAACGGGCCGGCGTTTGCAGCACCGGCAAGTGCAGCCGGCTTCGGACGAAAACTTGAACCGGAACCTGCTACCGAGGATCTGCCCCGGTCGTACAAAACGAGGAAATTTTTAACCAATGCGTCCGACCTGGCTTACGACCTGTTCGTGATTCCCGGCAACATAGTGAAATATAATCCCGGTGATACATCCTACGAATTCAAAACCCTTAAAGCTATCATAAAGGGCAACAAAGAGCCGGTCGCGACGACCGTCAACGACGGAATTTTATACAGTGCAAAGATCAACTCGAACACCAGCTTTAACGGCTCCTACCTGATCGGCGGGTTAAGCTGCAGCAAAGATGAGATCATGGAGCTGAACATCCAGGATGCGGCCAAATCAAGCGTTCCCGACAGCCTTATCGACGTCGACCAGATCAAACGTATTGCGGAAAGCCTGCCTGCAGACCAGCGTAAGAATTATTTCTACGTCAAATCAGTTACCCTGACGCTGATCGACAACAGGAAATACGCCGAGGGCAAATTCGATGCCAGTATCAATTCATGTTTTGTTACTGCTGGCGGTAAAACTTACACCAGCAATGAAAAGTTTCAGCGCGAGAAAACCATTTCGGTCTTCCTTGTTTCACTGGATAACCTTATCAGCGCACCCAATTAACCCAAAGTAACTACTTAAGCCGTGTAAAGCTTCCGGCTAAAATTCGTTCCGAAAATAGCCTCCGCCCTTTCGATACGCGCTTATTGCATCCTTAATATATGATCTTGATCATAATAGCCTGTATATATGCATATTAAATAAAAAAAATGTAGTTTATATGGTTGTATTTATTTAAATTTGCAGCGCACAACCAAACTTTGTATCAATAAAAAATGAAAACGCTAACCTTAACACGCCCTTCCGGGACGCCCTGGTTTGCATTTTTATTTCCGATCGTATTTCTGATATTTTCATGCTCGAAGGGATCGGTGGTGCGTCCTTCGTACAGTTCCAACCCAGACACAGCCACGGGCCAGCCAGGCAATACCGGCAATACCAGCGGCGGAGGTTCCATTCC
>JAFDZK010000014.1 GCA_018267005.1 Bacteroidota bacterium | reverse complement strand
ATTGCTTATTATTCTTATTGTACATCTACGCAGGCAGATGGCTTTGCCGCAAGTGGTACCTTAGCCGGCAACTACCGGCTTTGGTAGCTTACGGTTCGGCCCTTATCGCCGGGCTGGCATTTACCGGTTTCATTTTTACTAAATATGTTTTCGATCACCCGAATGCCGGCTTTATCGAGTTTTTGTACGGGTCGATACCATTTTATACGGTTGGATTAATAACGGGTGTGCTCGTAAAATTGGTGAGCGTGTCGATACAAAACGAGGTGCGGGAAGCACAGGTGAAAGCAGAGCAAAAGGAGAGCGAGTTCAACCTGCTGCAATCTCAGCTAAGCCCGCATTTTCTGTTCAACGTATTGAATAACCTTTACGGCATATCCATCGCGGAACATCAAAGAATACCGCCTTTGCTGCTTAAATTATCCAACCTGCTGCGTTACTCCGTCTATGGGGCAAAAAAGCAATTTGTGCCGCTTAAAGACGAGGTGGAATACATCAAAAATTATATCGGCTTCGAGCAGATAAGGATCAGCGACAGGTTAAGGCTGACCATGGATTTGGAACAAATTGATGATCCACAGATTCAGATCGCCCCCTTAATATTGATCGTGTTTGTAGAAAATGCTTTTAAACATGCTAAAAACACATTGACAAAGCAGGTAGACATCAGTATTTTATTAGAAATTACCGGTAATTTTGTTCGTTTCGCGGTAAGCAATTCATACCACCCCGAAAAAAACGAGAATACGATGCCTGGCGAAGATTCCGGCCTGGGTTTGCAAAACACGATCAAAAGACTCGACCTGCTTTATGGCAATGACTACAAACTAATGCGGCAAGAAGAAGGCGGCCTGTATCATGTCGAGCTGATTTTAAAAGTAAAAGACTAATGAAGATCGATTGCCTGATAGTTGACGACGAGCCCGTGGCAAGGACCATCATCAGGAATTACTGCGGGCACCTGCCGTTTCTTAACATCACAGGCGAATGTGGTAATGCGCTTGATGCCAGGTCATTCCTTTCAACCCATAAAACCGACCTCATTTTTCTCGACATCAATATGCCCGTATTGAACGGCATCGGCTTTCTAAATACTTTGAAAGACCGGCCGCAGGTAATATTTACAACAGCTTACCACGAATACGCGGTAAATGCGTTCGACCTCGCAGCATGCGATTATTTACTTAAACCGTTTTCGCTCGAGCGATTTATCATCGCTGTTGACAAGGCGAAGGAAAAATTGCAAAAAGAAAGGACACCGGCCGCCGCTCAATCGGTGCAACAGCATTATTTTTTTATACGCTCCGAAGGAAAAGTCTACAAGATCGCACATGCCGATTGCCTGTATGCCGAAGCCCAGGGCAATTATACCAAAGTGGTTACTGCAAACGCCGTTATTATGACCAAAATGTCGTTTTCGGCATTTTTGGAATTACTCCCGGCCGAAACATTTACCAGGGTGCACCGTTCGTTCGTGGTCAACAAAACCATGATCAGCCGGATCGAGGGCAACCGGGTATTTATCGGGCAGAACGAGGTACCCATTGCGGTTAATTACCGCGGTAGTTTTTTCCAGGCATTAGGCCTTTAACATCAATTCATTGCAATATTTCGGCTTATACCGATAAATCAATTCCCCATTTAGGGGGTTAGCAGGTTTTTAACTAAATTTGCTCCCATGATCGAATTGCCGGTAGTACCTGCCAATCAAACCCAGCGCAAACCCGACTGGCTGCGTGTAAAGCTGCCTGTAGGTAAAGAATATGCACATGTGCGCGGTTTGGTTGACACACACAAGCTGCATACAATTTGCGAAAGCGGCAATTGCCCGAACATGGGCGAATGCTGGGGCGCAGGCACTGCTACGTTCATGATCCTGGGCAATATCTGCACCCGCTCTTGCTCGTTTTGCGCGGTAGCTACCGGGCGTCCGCTTGCGGTGGACTGGGACGAGCCGGCGCGGGTTGCCAATTCGGTAAAGCTGATGCAGGTAAAGCACTGCGTGATCACCTCCGTCGACCGCGACGACCTTAAGGACGGTGGTTCCATTATCTGGGCCGAAACGATCAATGCCATCCGCAGGGAAAGCCCTGAAACGACTTTAGAAACGCTGATACCCGATTTTAAGGGCAATTGGGAGAATTTAGAAAGAGTACTTGCCGTTCGCCCCGAGGTGGTATCGCACAACCTGGAAACCGTTCGCCGCCTGACCAAAGAAGTTCGCATACAAGCTAAATACGACCGCAGCCTCGATTGCTTACGGCATATATCGGCCGCGGGCCTCCGCACCAAGTCGGGGATAATGCTCGGCCTGGGCGAGACAGAAGAAGATGTTTTGGAAGCCATGAACGATCTGCTCCGTGCAGGTGTCCACATCCTTACGCTGGGCCAATATTTACAGCCTACACGCAGCCATCATCCGGTGATCGACTGGATACATCCCGATCAATTTGCCAGGTACAAGCAGATCGGGTTGGATATGGGCTTCCGGTATGTGGAAAGCGGGCCGCTGGTACGGTCATCTTACCATGCCGAAAAGCACCTGTTTGAAATCTGAGCAAAGGTTTCTATCTTCACCGCAGATTGGCCAGGAAACGCAAAATATCATTATCAGAAGAAGAACTCGTAAGGGCGCTGCGTAACCGTGAAAAGGTGGCAGCCGAAGCACTGTACGATATGTATTCCGCGTCGCTTTTTGGCGTTATTTCGCGCATTGTAACCGATGCCGCCGAAGCCGAAGATGTTTTGCAGGAAACTTTCGTTAAGATCTGGAATTCATTTGCTAGCTACAGCCCGGATAAAGGGCGGCTGTTTACCTGGATGGTTAATATTGCGCGTAACCTCGCTATCGACAAAATACGTTCCAGGGATTTCAAGAACCAAAGCAAAAACCAGGATCTTGAAAATACCGTAAATTCCATTGACGAGCAAAGGAATACGGCATACAAACCAGAGCTTCTTGGCATCAAAGAACTCGTGGAGACCCTGAAACCCGAACAAAAATCCATACTCGACCTGGTGTATTTTAAAGGCTATACGCACGTGGAGGCGGCCGACGAGCTTGGCATACCGCTCGGCACCATAAAAACACGTTTGCGAATGGCTATTATACAATTGAGGAAATATTTTAATTGACGTTGGAAGACATAAAGGCATATATTGAATCAGGCATACTCGAACTTTACGTTCTGGGCGATGTGACGCAGGAAGAAAAGCTCCAGGTGGAAGCTATGGCTGCGAAACACCCGGCTGTAAAGGCCGAGTTGGAGGAGATTGAACGCGCGATGGAGCAGTATGCCGACGAGAATGCCATTGGGCCTTCGGGCGAACTGCGGGCAAGGGTATTGAACAGCCTGGTTACCAACCTGGCCGACGACCGGAATTTCAGCCGGATCGTCGATCCGCAAGCCAATAACATCATACCGATAAGACGGGCCGATCGCTCGGCATTTTTCAAATATGCGTTTGCCGCATGCTTTGTATTGCTGATCGTAAGTGTCGTGGCGCTGATCAATGCCTATCATAAACTGAATGATTCCAATGCATTGATCGCATCGCTGCAAAACCAGACCCAGCGGTACAGTAATACCGTGAGCCTGAAGGACAGCGAGATCGGAGTGCTCCGCGATCCTACCTTCAAAATGCTGCGGATGAAGGGAACCACTAAATCGCCGGCCTCAGCGCTTACTGTTGCCTGGAGCCCGGTAAAGAAAAAGGTGTGGATCGACATGGCAACCGCCGACATGCCTGCAAATGACAAAGCACATCAATACCAGCTATGGGCCATGGTCGGCGGCAAGCCGGTAAGCCTGGGCGTATTTAATGCCGATACTGCCTCCAAGGACATGGTTGAAATGGAACCTACCCCATCAGCCGACGCTTTCGCGGTTACACTTGAACCCCGCGGCGGCAGCCCTACGCCAACCATGGACGAAATGATGGTCATCGGCAAATTCTGATCTGCCTTCCCGCTTAAGCCTTCCGCTAAGGCGTTCTGCCACGGAAATGTTAAATAATGTTAAAAAACAAAAGCGAAGTAAACCCTGTTGTAACAAAAGACTCCAAAAAACGTCTTGTAAACAAACACACAACAGAGAGAGTATTTCGTTCTTTATAAGATCAGTTAATATTAATGAGGAAGCGGTTGGATAATACTACAGCCGCTTTTTTTTATGACCGTAGTTTTGCCATAGTAACCGGCACTTGTGTTACCAGCCGGCCGGGTAAAACCACGTGCATACGGTTGGGCAGCGCCAACTCGTCTCCCGCTTTTCCGTGTATGTAATTCCCGATGATACACGCATCTTCGGATGAATATTTTTGAGCTAACAGCGCGGCTATAATTCCCGTCAATATATCGCCCATTCCGCCTACCGCCATCGCGGCATTGCTGGTGGAGTTGAAATACAGCTTATCGTCAGGTGTAATACTGATCGTATAGTCGTTTTTAAGCACGATATAAACGTTGTGTTCTTTTGCCTTTTGCCTGGCCGTTTGCAAACGCTGCCACCAGCCGGTATGCTCGCCGAAAAGCCGGTCGAACTCTTTCATATGCGGCGTAAGGATGCTGCCTTTCGGTACACGTTCCCATAAACCGGGATTTTCAGCCAGGAGATTGATCGCATCAGCATCCAGCACTATAGGCTTACTATAGCTTTTTAACACGTTAGTAAGCAGTGTTAATGCATAATCGTCTTTTCCCAGCCCCGGACCGATTGCTATGGCGTTGAATTTCTCCCAATTTATTTCAGGCTGCTCATGGCCTTTCCTGACAATGGCCATGATCTCCGGCAGGTAGCTGTTCAACGCGGTTAAGCCGCTTTCAGGAACACAAGCCGTGGTCAGGCCCGACCCGGAATACACACAAGCCGACGAGCAAAGCAAGGCCGCACCCATCGTTTCGGGCTGCCCGGCAATAACAAGCGTATGTCCATAGGTTCCTTTATTGCTAAAACGGTGGCGTGGTTTTAACCTCATGCGTATATCCTTTTCCTCCACCAATTGATAAGGCGAATTGAGCGAACGTATAAATTGTTCGTTGATACCGATATTAACGGCCTGCCAGCATTCGACGAACGGCCCGGATTCGGGCAACAAAAAGCTGATCTTCGGCTGCTGGAATGTGATCACCAGGTCGGACCGGAGCGCGACTGCTCCTCCAGGTATTTCGCCGTCTGAGAAGAGCCCGCAGGGCACATCTACCGAGACGACGGTTCTTTCCAGCGAGTTCAGGTATTTGACCAATCGCTCAAAATCGCCCGAAAGCGGTTTATTCAATCCTGTACCGAGTAGCGCGCCGATGATGATGTCTGCTTTTTCATCCGGTAATTGATGGCCAGGCATGATCTCGGTAATTGGTACCGAACTTTCTTTGATCCGGGCAAGATTCGTATTAAAATCGTCGCTCGAGCCAGGCGAAAAGCGAGCTATTTTAATGTTCAGGTTACTGTAACCGTGCTGGCTGAGCATCCTGCCGATGGCCAGCCCGTCGCCGCCGTTGTTACCTGTTCCGCAGTAGATAGCGACAGACTTACCCTTTTCAGGAAAATGATTGACAAACCAGCCTACGAACGCCTTTGACGCACGCTCCATCAGGTCAATAGATGCGATAGGCCCGTGGGCGATGGTATAGGCATCGGCTTCGCGTATTTGTGAGGCTATGAGTAAAGGCAGCATAATCACTAAAGTTAGGAATTATGCGGTTTGTTTTAGCCGGATAGCTAACAGTTTAAAAGGTCAATTTGTAAAACTTTTCGTTATTGTCGTTCAGAAACAGCGTGTGTACATCAGCCCAATAGACGTAGCCCGGGTTTATCTCGCCCTTAATTCTTAAATAAAACCTCATTCTAAACCGTCCGTCTACAATTTTTCCTACCTGTATTCTTTGTTTCACATCGGTATTCATCCCTTCCAAGCACACTATATTCATCGTATTCGGGTAAAAAACAGGAGGGCCAACAAGGGTATCAACGGTTCCAGTGCGTTTATTGATAAAGTAGTATTCTTCCGTATTGGGCTCCAGCTCATGAACAAGGGCCATGGAACTATTCTTCAGGTCACCCATGTAAACATATTGTTGCATTTCGCCGTCATCTTTTAAAACGATCGTCCTTCCAGGGGTTTTGAGCATGATCCGACCATGAGATTTTAATTGGGTATTTGGCCTAATTAACAAATTAGGAATCGGTAGATGCTTGTTGAATTCGACGCTGCTGATTTCTTTTACATCTTTATAGACGATTGCCTGTGACAAGACTGTGGTACACGAAAAAAATAGAAAAAATAAGGTTGCGATAGTTTTTATAATCATTGCGCATAAAGTTAATCGTTTAAGGTTTCATAGTTACTTTTCTCTTTATCATCGATGTCAAAAATTATCTTTGCTACATAATATACCCTTATTGAAAAAGCTTTACACCCTTAGTCTCATCCTGTCATCCGTCGTTCTGACCAGTTCTGCTCAGCAGAAACAGGACTCAACAACGAAAAACAATGCCCGCGTCGGGGCTTATATCGACTCGGCTAAACAACGCGATTTGATCGACGTCATCGTTAAATTATTTCACATCAGTTCATCCGGTGATCAGCGACAGGAAGCCAAAAAGATCAGCCTGTCTGTGGTGCCATCGGTTAGCTATTCGCTGACGACCGGTTTCCAAGCCGACCTGACAGGTAATGCCGGCTTTTACACGACCAGCGACCATCACGAAAATTATTCGGAAATAACAGGCGATCTGACCTATGACACTAAAGACCAGAAGATATCGGTTTTCCGTTCCGAAGTGTGGTTTGGCGACAACCAGTATAAATTAGTCACTGACACCCGCTGGGAACGTTTCCCCGAAGATACCTACGGTCTGGGTACGACAAGCACCGTTGCCAAGGCCAACCACCTGGACTTTAAATATGTAAGGAGCTATTTTACTATTTATAAGAAAATAGGAACCGATCTTTATGCCGGAGCGGGTTACGACCTGGATTATCATTACGGTATATCCCAGGGCGGTAACGCCGATAGCACCCTATCCGACTACAGCCGCTATGGTTTCAGACCGGCGTCAATATCCTCTGGTATTAATGTTTCGCTGCTGTTTGATAACCGCCGCAACCCGATCAACCCGATCAACGGCGGTTATGTGAGCATCATTTACCGTGACAACCCCATTTTTATGGGCAGTGATAATAGCTGGCAGTCGCTGCAATTCGACCTGAGGCGTTATATCCGCCTTTCCGAAAGCAACAATAATATCCTCGCGCTTTGGGGGCTTTTCTGGTTTACGCATGGCAATGTGCCTTACCTCGATCTGCCCGGAACCGCCGAAGATATGTTCAACAACAGTGGCAGGGGGTACATCCAGGGGCGTTTTACGGGCAGGAACATGCTGTATGTCGAAAGTGAATACCGGTTCGGCATCACATCCAATGGCTTATTAGGAGCAGTTGTATTTGCCAATGCCGAAAGTGTATCTGAATATCCCAGCAACGATTTCAGCAAAATAGCCCCTGCTTTAGGAACCGGCCTGCGTGTAAAGATGAACAAGCATTCGAATACTAATATTTGTATCGATTATGCGGTTGGTATCAATAAGTCGAACGGTATTTTCCTGAATTTGGGTGAGATATTTTGATATAGCAAGTAGGGTAAGCAGCAAACTAAAACGCAGGATGAATCTAATTGCCCAGTTTGAGATAGATAACTGTGGCTTTGAAAAACAATTTATTCGGCCATACTAACCAAAACGGGCTCATTTGTAAAGCAGGCAGGCGTCAATTCGGGTACGAAAACAAGAATTTGATGGTATGAATTACCTCGTATATCTTTAAAATTTAAGTCAAACACGAGATGACTTTGAGCAAGAGTACGTTTTGGTAAAAGACCACCGTCTACCGATTCAAACTTAAATTGTAATCCAATGGCCCATTTCGAATTCATATTTTGTTGAACTATTGGAACACCTGGTTGGCCATTGTAAAGTTCATAATCCACGCTTTCTGAGATCACCATATTAAAATCAACTAATGGATTATCGTTCAAATTAAACATCAATTCTTGAATGTAAAATCCTTCAGGTAGTGAAGGGAACCGATATGACTTTTTGTTGTTGTTAAGCGTAAAGCGTGGCATAATCTCCCGTCGATGCCTTTCGACCTCTATATCCTGTATTTTTAACTGAGCATTAGTTACTTTAATTTGTTCTAAAAAAACATACGCCTGAAGTTTGAATGTTTGATATAAAACGACCAAGCCACAGACGCCGAGCAATAATTGCCCAATCGCTGCATATCCCGATAAATCTTGCACATCTGAAAGTAATACCATGCAATAAGCCTCAGTCCAAAGTTAATATAAAAAAATATTGCTTTTTTAAATGCCAATCAGGACATAAATTATTCTGTTTTGGTGCAAGTCGTCTATAAGTCGACCGGCATTTTCCTGAATTTAGGGGAGGTATTTTGGGCGTAATCCCTGCTCTGATCTTATAAGATAAATCAAGAAGGAATTCTATTGAAGAATCAAATACTCTTCCTTTTTCTGGTTAAAAGAAGTGCTCTATTTGTTTTTTGCTTTGACCTTAAAAGGGCGCTGATAATCTTCTTTGGTAAGTGAATCTAACTTTTCAAAGTTCGAATCCTCACCTTCGATGAGTTCCCGTTCCTTACCCAATCCTTGTTTATAGTCTTCAATACTTTTTAGAAGCCGGGCTCCATTTTCAGGGCTATTCAACAAATAAGATGTTTCGTCAATATCAATCATCTTCCAGAATTTTAATTGAATTTATGAATAATTACAACACCCCTATTTCCTTCTTCAAAAACTGCCCCGTAAAGCTGTCTTTTACTTTAACCAAACCTTCGGGTGTGCCGCTGAACAAAATCTTTCCGCCGCCCGACCCGCCTTCAGGACCCAGGTCAATCACGTGGTCAGCTACTTTGATCACATCCAAATTGTGTTCGATGACCAGCACGGTATTGCCCTTGTCGACCAACTGATTCAGCACGCCCAAAAGCACATTGATGTCTTCGAAATGCAAACCGGTGGTCGGCTCGTCGAGGATATAGAATGTATTGCCTGTATCTTTTTTGGAAAGCTCGGTAGCCAGCTTTACGCGCTGCGCCTCGCCACCGGATAGCGTGGTTGAAGCCTGTCCTAAGGTAATATAACCCAGGCCGACATCGTGCAGCGTTTTGATCTTGCGGTAGATGGAGGGAATATGTTCAAAAAACTCGCAGGCATGCTCGATGCTCATGTCCAGCACATCGCTGATAGATTTACCCCGGTAGCGCACTTCCAGCGTTTCGCGGTTATAGCGCCTGCCGCCGCATTCCTCGCAGGGGACTTCCACATCCGGCAGGAAATTCATCTCGATCACCTTCATACCTGCGCCCTGGCAGGTTTCGCAACGTCCGCCCTTTACATTGAACGAGAAACGGCCGGGCTTGTAACCGCGTATTTTCGACTCGGGTAGTTGTACAAAGAGATTACGAATGTCGGAAAATACACCGGTATAGGTTGCCGGGTTGGAGCGCGGTGTACGGCCGATGGGCGTCTGGTCAATCTCGATCACCTTGTCGATATTGTCCAGCCCCTCGATGCTGCCGTAAGGCAGGGGCTGTTTTTTAGCCCTGAAAAAATGATGGTTCAGGATGGGGTACAGCGTTTCGGTGATCAGACTGGATTTGCCGCTGCCCGACACGCCCGTGATACATATCAATTTACCCAACGGAAATTCCACCGATACATTTTTCAGGTTGTGGCCGGTTGCTTTTTTGAGTGTGAGCGACTTGCCATTGCCTTTGCGCCGTTTTTCGGGTATCGCTATGTTTTTTTCACCGTTCAGGTACGAGGTAGTGAGCGTATGTGCGTGCATTAGTTGATCCGGCGTGCCTTGGGCGACTATCTCGCCGCCGTGCAGGCCGGCAGCCGGGCCCATGTCGATCACGTGATCGGCCTCCAGGATCATATCCTTATCATGCTCCACTACCAGCACGGTATTGCCCAGGTCGCGCAGATTTTTCAAGGCTTTGATCAGCCGCTCGTTATCCCGCTGGTGCAGCCCGATGCTCGGTTCATCCAGGATGTACATGACGTTCATCAACTGTGACCCGATTTGTGTGGCTAAGCGGATGCGTTGTGCTTCACCGCCTGACAAAGTGCGGGCGGTTCTATCCAGGGTCAAATAACCAAGACCCACGTCGAGCAGGAATACAATACGCGCGCGTATCTCCTTCAGTATCTCGCGCGCTATCACATTCTGGCGGTCGTTAAGGCGGTCCTCCAGCTTATCAAACCATTGCTGCAGGGCATTGATATCCATGCAGGCCAGCTCGAAAATATTTTTATGATCGATCTTAAAATGCAGCGATTCTTTTTTCAGGCGCGCGCCTTCGCAAACCGGGCAAGTTTTCAGCACACGGTAATTTTCCATGTCGCCCATATCGTCTTCGCTGCGGCGCTCCTGCTGTTCCTCCAGCATGCGGATAATACCGTCGAAATTGATTTGGTAGCTCTGTACATTCCATTTATTGTACTCAACAGCCACGGTAACCATATCGGGCGTGCCGTTCAGGATCACGTCCACCACCTCGCGCGGCAGCTTTTCTATCGGCGTCGAAAGCGAAAACTCATACTTCTTCGCCAATGCCTTCAGCACCTGGAAAATCCAGGTCTCGCGGTATTCGCCCAGCGGAGCCAGCCCTCCGTTCAATATACTCAGTTTCGGATTAGGGATGACCGAATTTTCGTCAACCTCGAATATATAGCCCAGGCCGTCGCATTTTTCGCACGCGCCATAAGGCGAGTTGAAGGAGAACGTATTCGGCTGCGGTTCGTCGTACGAAATACCCGAAACCGGGTCCATCAGGTACTTGCTGTAGTAGAACACATTGTTGTCCTTATCGGCGATACGGATAATGCCCTTGGCGATCTTCAGCGCCGACTGGATGGAGGTATGCAGCCGCTTGCCGTCCTTTTCGCTTATCACCAGCCTGTCGACCACGATATCGATGTCATGTATCTTATAACGGTCAACCTGCATTTTGGGTGCCACGTCCATTATTTCGCCGTCGACCCAAACCTTCAGGTAGCCCTGCTTGCGAATTTGCTCGAACAGCTCGCGGTAATGGCCTTTGCGGGCCTTAACCACCGGCGCCAGGATATTGACCGGCTGTCCTTCGAACTTGTCGGTAATGGTCTTCAGTATCTGGTCTTCCGACATGCGCTCCATCTTCTCGCCCGTCACATAAGAATAGGCTTCACCGGCGCGGGCATAAAGCAGGCGCATAAAGTCGTATATCTCGGTGATGGTGCCGACGGTTGAGCGGGGATTCTTGCTGGTGGTTTTCTGCTCGATGGCGATTACCGGGCTGAGGCCCGAAACCTTATCGACATCCGGCCGCTCCATACCGCCCATAAACTGGCGCGAGTAGGCTGAAAACGTTTCCATGTAACGGCGCTGCCCCTCGGCGTAAATGGTATCGAATGCCAGCGACGATTTGCCGCTCCCGCTCAGCCCGGTCACAACCACCAGTTGATTCCGTGGAAAGGAAACATCGATATTTTTCAGGTTATGCACCCGGGCACCGTACACTTCTACTTCGCTTTGTTCGCCCAGGTCAACAGGTTTTTCGATCATATTCAACGCGCAATTTAGCAAAACAATTTGCTAAATTAATTAGTATTTTTCTAACCAAATGTCAATTTTTTAAACAACCGCCCGACAGCTGCAAAGGTTTTTCGCTTCCTATGCGGCACCCGGTTATTTGAGGCTGCAAAGATACACAAAAAAGGCCGTTTTACATACAGTAAAACGGCCCTAAAGTGCTCCGTAACAACAAGGTTGCTGCTAATTGTAAACCATCAATTCTGCGGGCTGCAGATTGGTATTACAGTAATATTTGAAACCCAGTTGCTGCGGTTGATCAACTATCTTTTTCATCGCGATAATGCGGTAAACATAAGCCCCGGTTTCGGGGTTCAGATGCAGGCGGAAATAATTATCTTCGCTCTGGTTGCGTATTGCCCTGGCTAATTGTATCTCGCCGTTGTTATAGGCGGCTGCGGCCAGCGTCCAGCTATTAAATTCGGCATACAGCTCCTTAATGTACTTGCATGCCGCCACGGTAGACTTGCGGATGCTGTAACGATCGTCTCTGCCGTTGCCTACCTTCAGGCCGTAAGTGCGGGCAGTACCGGGCATAAACTGCCACCATCCCGCAGCACCGCGCTTGGATACGCCCGATTTTAAGCCAGCCTCGACAAGCGGGATGTATTTAAAATCGTCGGGAATGCCATACATTTTCAGGATGGGCTCGATAATAGGGAAAAGTGATGCTGCTTCTCTTTGCAGGATCATCGTCTCTGTCTGGGTGTGGCTGATGGTAAATACCGAATGGCGCAGTTTGTGGTCAATGCGCGCGTCATTCACAGGGATCGGCTCGTCGGCAAAGCTTGCATCGTCAGCAAGATTTTTTTCGGTAAAAATGAACCGGTAACCGGCATTTAATTTATTCACTTTTTTGGGTTTCGGCTTGTACATTTTTGCGCTGACCGAAAACCCCGAAATGATAAGCAGCAGCGAAATTACGGAGCACGTAATCAGTTGTTTTTTAATCATTCCTCATTCATTTTTTAATGTAACAAATAGTAGATGAAATGCAAATGTACGGCATACAAAGCAGATTTTCAAATACTTATAACAAGGCGCCTGCAGTGCGGTAACAAAGAAGTTCAACAAATCGCCGTTTAAATTGTTTTAAACGCAGTTTTTGAACCGGATAAAAAAGTTGTAATTTTTTTCCAACAATGTTAACTATTACTGTTAATTTTGACCCTCTTTAAGAGTTCTTAAAGAAAAGCGCAGAGCAAAAAATATGGTATTTAAAAAACCACGGAACAGTCGTGACGACAGGTCCAGCGGAGCACCCAAACGTAACGCCGATAGTTATCGGGGCAAGGGCAGCAGCCAGGGAAGAAAACCTTCCGATTCCCGGTACGCAAAATCATCATCGCCCGAACAAGGTGATAAACCACGGAGAAATTTCAGAAGCAATGATGAACAAGGCGACAGGCCCGCAAGGAAACCTGCTGCTTCACGCTATCCGAAACCTGCTTCCTTCGGGCAGGGAGACAAACCCAAAAGAAACTTTCGCGGGGATGACAGCGATGTTAATGACAAAAAGCCGTTTAGTCCCCGCCGCAAGCCATACAGCGGCCGGCCGGAAGCGGATGACCGCCCGAAGCGAAATTACGGCGGTGAATCGTCCGGTGAAAGGCGGAGCTACGGATCGGGCAAAACCGAGTCCTATGGCAGGCGTTCTGCCGGAGATGATCGACCTAAAAGAAATTATGGCGGCGAATCATCCGGCGAAAAGCGCGGTTACGGCGCCCGGAAAAGTGCCCCGTACGGCAGCCGGCCTTCTGCCAGCGACCGGCCAAAAAGGAATGCCGACCGGTCAGACAACTACCGGGACAGAGGCGGCGAACGCCCTTTCAACCCTCGCTTTAAGGAAGAACGGGGCGATAAGCCTTTTCGTAAGTCAGCCACAAGCGATTTTGAAAGGCCGTCTGTAAAGGAAGAATTTGCACCCGAGCCGCGCGAAAAAGTAATGCGGGGCCGGAAGAAAGCAGCCGATAAGGAGGACGCCGGTCTTATCCGCCTCAATCGCTATATTTCGAATGCCGGCATCTGTTCGCGCCGCAAGGCCGATGAACTGATCACCGCCGGTGTGATTTCGGTTAATGGCGAAGTGGTGTCGGAACTGGGCTATAAGGTCGATCCTGCTAAAGATGTGATCCGCTATAACGGCGAAACGCTGAAGCGCGAGAAGATGGTTTATGTGCTTTTGAACAAGCCTAAAGATTATATAACGACCACCGACGACCCGCAGGAGCGTAGAACCGTGATGCAGTTGGTCGAGAAAGCCAGCAGGGAGCGTATTTATCCCGTCGGCAGGCTCGACCGGAACACAACCGGTCTGCTGCTGCTCACCAACGACGGCGATTTAGCCGATAAATTATCGCACCCAAAAAACAATATTACCAAACTATACCAGGTGGAGCTGGACAAAAGTCTTACCCAGGGCGACCTGAACAAGATTGCCTTCGGCGTGGAACTGGAAGACGGGTTGATCAAGCCCGACATGATATCTTATGTGGCAGGTGGCACCAAACGCGATATAGGCATACAGATACACAGCGGCAAGAACCGCATCGTGCGCCGCATATTCGAGCACCTGGGCTATGAAGTGGTGAAACTTGACCGGTCGGTCTATGCCGGCCTAACCAAAAAAGACCTTCCCCGCGGCCGTTGGCGTTACCTCGATGAAAGAGAGATCATCCAGTTGAAGCATTTGGTATAAGGTGAAAGGATAAAGGTTAAAGGCGAAAGGTGTACTTTTCGCCTTTTTTATTTCCAGCAATGAAATTTTTCTTCCATTATACGTTTGAGATCAGTTACCGCCACCGGTTAACTCCGGTATAATTTTGAGCGAACATGCGATTACAAACCAGCTCAATAAAAATAGTGACTTTTTCAATTCTCCTGGCTATATTTTCAAACTGCCGGGAGGCAAAAACAAATCAGGCAAAAATCATGACACAACAACAAATATCAGATCGTATGCAAATACAGGACGTGCTTGTTCGGTACTGTTATGCGGTGGACGACCGGAACTGGGATGCGTACCGGAAAGTATTTACGGCTGATGCTGTAATTGACGATACGAAAACAGGCGGCATAAAAAGTAATGTGGAGGATCATATAACCTATATGAAACGGGCTCTTTCAAAGATATTGCTTTCACAACACGCAATTTCTACGGTATTAATTGAGATAACCGGGGATACTGCCAAAGTACGTACGCATTGTTCCTGCCCGATGAAAGTAGCGCTTGAAAACGGCGGCACGCAAATTTTCTTCCAGGGTTTGTGGTATTACGACAAGCTGGTTCGCACAAATGAAGGCTGGAAAATAAAAGACCGCTATGAAGATGGTTATTGGAATTACAATGTCCCGCACAATTTTGCATTTTAATTGACTCTGAGTCCGAAAGTGTAAAAGGTAGTCTGAAGACTACGGACAACGGGGAGACGAATTCGATCGGCTCGGATGGCAAAGAAAATCACATGCGGCCATCGTGGAGAAAATCGGTGTAATCACCCAAAACGAATCTGTGTAATCACAAAAGAATAAGGCCCATGCTTTCGCACAGGCCCCTGGAATCAGTAAATTTGGTTTTATAAGTCATTAAGTTATTGGGGTCATTAAGTCATTTTTTAAACCTATCTGCATATCCGCATATTATTTATTAGCATCGGCGCTAAATAGCTGACCCTTGTCCACCTTTTGTACCTGCATGTTGTCGGACAGGGTTTTGGAGATGGCGGTATACGGCGCCGAAACCACCTCATCGCCGGCTTTCAGGCCCGAAAGTACGATGATGTTATTGTCGTCCTGTATGCCGGTGGTAACCGCTACCTGCTTAACCTTGCCCGCATCGTAAACAAATACGTATTCTTTCGACAGCGGGGTTATGGCGGCAGGCTTGTTATCGTCCGTACTGCCCGATGCCTGCTGATCGTTGCCCGGCTTTGGCTGGTCGCGCGTGGTAACCGACTGTATCGGCACCGACAGGCCCTTCGCATGGTTGGTGTTGATGTCGACCGTAGCGGTAAGGCCCGGGCGGAAAGGCGAGGGGTTATCGGCCGTCTTATTCAGCAATCCGATGTACGACTTCGGTTCTATACGCACCTTTACGGTAAAGTTGGTCACCTGGTCGGCAGTGTTGCCCACCACGTTGGCGGCGCTGCCGATCTCGATCACATGGCCGCTAAAAGTTTTGCCCAGGAAAGCGTCCACCTGTATTTTGGACGAGTCGCCCATGTGGATGCGGTTAATATCATTCTCATTTACGTCCACGTTCACATCCATGGCGTTCAGGTCGGATATGGTCATGATCTCGGTACCTGCAAATTGCTGCGTACCCAATACGCGCTCGCCTTGTTCAATCGACAGCTTGGAAATCACACCATCGACCGGTGAGTAAATCGTAGTTTTTACCAGGTTGCCGTTGGCTTCGTTTACGGAAGCTTCCGACTGGGCCAGGCCGTATTTCGCGCCTATCACATTTTGCTTTGCCGCCTCGAGCTGTGCCTTGGCGCCCAGGAAGCTGGCTTTTGCCGCTTCAAACTCTGCTGCCGTAAGCACTTTTTTATCGAACAATATTTTATCGCGGTTGTAAATGGCTGCCTGGTTATCGTAGGTGGCCTGGCTTTGCTTCAGCATCTGGTTGGCGTTCTCCACGCTGGCTTTTTGGGTATTGTAAGCAGCCTGGGCGCGGTCGAATTCCGACTTTAAAATGTCAGGCCTGATCTTGCAAAGCAACTGGCCTTTTTTAACCACGTCGCCTTCGTGTACCGGCAGTGCAACCACCTCACCCGAAACTTCCGGACTGATCTTTACCTCAACGTGGGCCTTGATCTTGCCGCTGGCCGACACGGTTTCGGTAATGTCGCGAACCGCCGCCTTTTCTGTAGCCACCTTGGTTTTGTCGGGCTTACCGATGACGCCTGTTACCTTCAGCAGGATAAGCAGCACGATCAGCGCGCCAAGCGATATCAATATGTATTTAGTAGTTTTTCCCATTTTATTTCGATTAACTCTTTTTACGTAACTTTTAATTTTTTGTCCATAGACCATGGTCGATGTCCATAGCGATGATCGTTCGGCTATGGACTATGGTCTATCGACTATGGACAATATTAAATCTCATTTATAATGTAATTTGATTTCCTAAGTAATAATCGATCACCTTACTCCTGAACACTACTTCATATTTCGCCTCGATCATGTCGTTCTGCGCTTTTTCATAATTGGTAAGCGAGGTATTGTAATCCAGCGAGTTTACCAATCCCACATCGTAACGCTGCTGTATGATGTCAAATGCATCCTTATCGGCCTGGTAGGTCTGCTGCGTCGAGGCATAACGTTTTACGGCGGCATTCAGGTCCTGGACGGCCTGCGTAATGGTCTTGGCCAGCGTGTTTTTGGTAAGTTGCGTAGCTACCTGTGCGTTTTCGTAGTTCAGCTTAGCCTTACTTACCGATGTGCGCGCCGAATAGTGATTGAATATTGGTATGGATATACTTACACCCACGAACTGGTTAAAGTTGTCCTTTAACTGGTTATAGAACGAATAGTAACCATAAATTGGCTGAGAAATAGGCAGCGGCGTTTGTACCTGTTGCCCGGTACCTACCACCGTACCGATGGTTTGATAAGCCGCAGGGCTTAAACCAACGAAATGATATGCCTGCTGCGCGCTTGAATAATAGGAATTGAGGTTGCCAACAAGTGAAAGGTTGGGGTAATAATTGCCCTGGGCAACCCTGATGGCCTGTGCATAGCTTTGCTGCTGCGCCTCGGCCAGTTTTACGTCGGCGTTTACATTAAAAGCCGTGCGTATCACTTCGTTGGCATCAAATGCCGTTTGTATATTGGTCAGCTTGCTGATGTCGGGCCGCTCCACTTTAATATCGGTGGCGGGGTCCATTTCCATGTACTGTTTTAGTACCAGGATCGACAGGTCGAGCTGGTTTTGTGCGGTGGTAAGGTTAAGTTCGGCCGTCGACAAACCAGCTTTGGCCTGCGACAGGTCGGCCAGCGATTGGTTGCCGGCGTCAAAATTCTTTTGGGTGCGGTCGAGCGTTATTTTAGCGATATCGATCTGCTGATGCGCGGCGGTTACCAGGTCCTGGTTGGTCAGTATCTGCAGGTAGTCGGTCACGACGCTGAGCAGGAGGTCGTTTTTGATCTTGTCGGTGTTCTTTTTGTCGACATCGAGCAACAACTTGTTTTCCAATATCTGGTTGCGCAATTGCCCGCCCTGGAACAGCGTAAACTGCAGGGTCGCCGAGCCGTTGACGTTAAAAATGGTTTGATTGACGTAAGCGTAATTACCGGCAACCGGGCTGCGGCCGAAACCCCAGCCGGCGGTCGGGTTGGCATTGGCGCTGGGTAGCTGGTTGTACTGGCTCTGCTTCACATCCTGTGCAGCCAGCGACTCGGTGTATTTGGCCTGCTTGATGGTAAGGTTGCGCTCCAGCGTCAGCTCGACCGCTTTTTGCAGCGAGATGACCTGCTGCGCGGAGGCGCTGAAGCCGATGGCTATGAGTAGGGCCACGACGATGGCTATTCTTTTTATCTTTAAAAAAGTTTGAATCATAATTCGTGTTTGTTCATGGTTCATGGTTGATAGTTCATGGCCGCTATTTCTTAATTTTAACGCGCCTGGCTATGAACCATGAACCATTAACTATCTGCTAAAATGTACACCGTTAAAACGCCGTGGTTTGTTAAATTACTGTATCCCAAGTTATTGTGGAATAAGGCCCGCGGCGGTAAGCGGATTTTTGTGACTTTTGACGACGGCCCCATACCCATTGTTACACCGTTTGTTTTAAATATTTTAAAAAAGCACGACGCCAAAGCCACGTTTTTCTGCATAGGCGACAACATTAAAAAGCACCCGGAGCTATTTGAGGAGGTAAAAAATGGCGGTCACGCTATCGGCAACCACACTTTTAACCACCTGAAAGGCTGGGTGACCGACGACCGGAAATACCTGGACAATTTCCTGCAATGCGACCAAATGGTTCATAGTAACCTCTTCCGCCCGCCGTATGGCAGGGTTAAAAGGTCGCAGATCAGGCTGCTGCGAAAAGCAAAACCCGAATTGCAGATCGTGATGTGGGATGTTCTAAGCGGCGACTTCGATCAGCAGCTAAGCCCCGGGGACTGTTTGAAAAACGTGCTTAAGTATACCCGGCCCGGATCCATTATCGTTTTTCATGATAGTTTGAAAGCGTTTGACAGGCTGGAATATGTGTTGCCAAGGGCGATGGAGGAGTGGGCTGGGAGAGGCTACTCATTTGATGTTTTGGGTTGAATAGGTTTTAACGATATTTCGTGTCGCTCAATTGCCGCGACGGGGCTGTTACTTTTGTCTTGACACAAAAGTAACCAAAAAGTCAAGTCATGACCGACGCTTCAGCCCGCTCTGCCGGTTTGCCTGCGGCCGCTTTTGGGGCCCCATCCCAAAAGCTAAACCGTCATTCACGCCTTTACGCCGGCCCGCACGTTCATGACATTTGGGCCACCGCTTTTTGGATTTAAGGATTAATATCAAATCATGGTAATCATTTGATCCCGTAAATCAGCGGTTCAGACAAATGCGCCAGGGATAGCAATGGATACCGGCACTTCGACAGGCTCAGTGTGACAGCCGCGCCTAATGCTTGCAGGCGTATGAATGGATAGCCCGCCCGGGCGCCCAAATAGTCTGAACCAGAATTAAACGAATTGATGAATTAGCAGAATTCAGGTAATTCTTTAATTCAATAAATTCCGGTGCAGACAAGCACCGCCATGCGCCATAATCGGTGTAATCAAACCCCAATCGCTGCAGTCGAAAATGAAATCGGCGTAATCAAAAATCTAATCGGTGTAATCCCTGATTTTTTTCCTAAATTCGCCGCGTTAGGGCTGCTACATCGTCCTGGCACCCTTTTTACTTCACCTAAAGATCAGATACAATGGCTTTTGATTTAGATATGATCAAAAAGGTTTACGACCGCTATGGCGCCCGCGTGGCAGCCGCACGTAAAGCGACCGGCAAACCCCTTACTTTGACTGAAAAGATTTTATACGCCCACCTTTCCGAGGGCGAGGCGCACCAGGCTTACGGTCGCGGTGCGGACTATGTGGATTTTGCCCCCGACCGCGTGGCTATGCAGGATGCTACCGCGCAGATGGCGCTGCTGCAGTTTATGCAGGCGGGCCGCCCTGCCGTTGCCGTGCCCAGCACCGTGCATTGCGACCACCTGATACAAGCCAAAATCGGCGCCGACCAGGACCTGCAGACCGCGAAAGATATCAATAAAGAGGTTTACGATTTCCTGGCCTCGGTTTCGGATAAGTACGGCATCGGTTTCTGGAAACCTGGCGCGGGCATCATCCACCAGGTGGTGCTGGAAAACTACGCCTTCCCCGGCGGTATGATGATCGGCACCGACTCGCATACGCCGAACGCGGGCGGGCTGGGTATGATAGCCATTGGCGTCGGCGGCGCGGATGCCTGCGACGTGATGGCCGGACTGCCCTGGGAGCTTAAATTCCCGAAACTGATCGGTGTGCACCTGACGGGCAAGCTTTCGGGCTGGACGAGCGCCAAGGACGTGATCCTGCGCGTGGCCGGTATCCTGACCGTTAAGGGCGGTACGGGCGCCATTGTAGAATATTTCGGCGAAGGCGCGCGCTCGCTTTCGGCTACGGGTAAAGGCACCATTTGCAACATGGGCGCCGAGATAGGCGCGACCACCTCCGTATTCGGTTATGACGCAAAGGCTGCCGACTACCTGAAGGGCACCAAGCGCGCCGATATTGCCGCTATGGCCGACGCCATTGCCGAGCACCTGACCGGCGACCCTGAAGTTTACGCGAACCCTGAACAGTACTTCGACCAGGTGATCGAGATCAACCTGGACGAGCTGGAGCCGCATGTGAACGGTCCGTTTACGCCCGACCTGGCATGGCCCATCTCCAAATTTGCTACGGCGGTGAAGGAAAACGGCTGGCCCGAAAAGCTGGAAGTGGGGCTGATAGGCTCGTGCACCAACTCATCGTATGAAGATATTACCCGTTCGGCGTCCATCGCCAAACAGGCCATCGATAAGCACCTGAAAACCAAGGCCGAGTTTACCATTACCCCCGGCTCGGAGCAGGTGCGCTATACGGTTGACCGTGATGGTTACTTAGATACTTTCGCCGAAATGGGCGGCGTGGTGCTGGCCAATGCCTGCGGACCGTGCATCGGTCAGTGGGCGCGCCATACCGACGACCCTTCGCGCAAGAACTCCATCATTACCTCGTTCAACCGTAACTTTGCCAAACGTAACGACGGCAACCCCAATACGCACGCTTTCGTGGCCTCGCCCGAGATCGTGACCGCGTTTGCCATCGCCGGCGACCTGACCTTTAACCCGCTGACCGACACCCTGACCAACGAGCAGGGCCAGCAGGTGAAGCTGGACGAGCCGCAGGGCATCGAAATGCCGGTAAAAGGCTTTGCCGTGGACGATGCCGGTTACCAGGCCCCTGCCGAAGACGGCAGCAGCGTGGAAGTGAAGGTTGACCCGAACTCGAGCCGCCTGCAATTGCTCGATCCGTTCCCGGCATGGGAAGGCACCGACCTGAGCGGTTTGCGCCTGCTGATCAAAGCCAAAGGTAAGTGCACTACCGACCATATTTCCATGGCCGGGCCGTGGCTGAAGTTCCGCGGGCATTTGGACAATATCTCCAACAATATGCTCATCGGCGCCATCAACTACTTTAACGGCAACGCCGACAGCGTGAAGAACGAGCTGACCGGCGAATACGGCCCCGTGCCCGCCACCCAGCGCGACTACAAGGCGCATGGCATTGGCACCGTGGTAGTAGGCGACGAGAACTACGGCGAAGGCTCGAGTCGCGAGCACGCCGCCATGGAGCCGCGCCACCTGGGCGTGCGCGCCATACTGGTAAAATCGTTCGCCCGCATACACGAAACCAACCTGAAGAAACAGGGTATGCTGGCCATCACCTTCGCCGACCCTGCCGACTACGACAAGGTGCAGGAAGACGACACCATAGACATCAAAGGCCTCACCACCTTTGCTCCCGGAAAGCCACTAACCGTGGTACTGCACCACACCGACGGCAGCCAGGATAGCTTTGCGGTAAACCATACTTATAATGCGCAGCAGATAGAATGGTTTAAGGCGGGAGGTGCGTTGAATATTATTAGACGGCAGATGGCGTGATGCTCCGGCCTGAGCAAGGATAAAGGACGAAGGACAAAGGAGTGATCTTTTGTCCTTTTTATTTTGTCTTTTATCTGATTTGGGCATGTCCCTGCGGGCCGGGCTTTACATTCATACGTCTGCGGTCCTTGCGCACAGGCCGGTATGATTTCAATCCCTCACGCGGGCTTACGAAATGATTCACGGCTAAACCATTACTTTCTAACAATTTTCGTTATCGCATTAGTAAATGGTTCACTCTGCGATTCTTCAATGAGGATTTGTTTTAACTTTTCCCAGTATTCTAAGGTCGTCATGTTAGCAAGTTTGTCGAAGATTAAAAAAGCAAACAACTCTTCAAAATTAATCCATTTGTCTCCCATTAGAACTTCGGTTCTCGAAGAGTTTAATTCTAAATCATTGTTGCCACAGACATCAACAATCGCTATGAGTGGCAAAGGCCAAGATAATTTTGCTTGATTTTTTTTCATTCGCCACGATTCGGGGAATAAAGTAGAGGGAACGATGATTCCATGCAAAGACAATTGAGATTTAGACGTTGACAAATATTGCATTGACGTATCCTGCTTGATTTCGCTTTCATCGTTTATCGTTATCGAGGTCGAGTTTTGCACGATTTTGCCGTCCCAAAGCTCTAGTCGTTTCTCAAGAGAATAGGTATTCCCGTCTATTTCAATATCCTTTGAATTAATTTCTATTTTTTTAGTAGGAACATCATTTTCTACCAGTACTGCTATAATTACAGACCCTACGATTCCATTTTCTTTGTGGTTTAAAGCTATCTCGTAGGTATCTACATTTTCATTTTTGTTCCAAGTAAAATCTTTTAGTGATTGAACCGATACCTTTTCAAAACTGTATTGATCTATTACACGTTTTTCTTTGTTGGTTTCGATGTTGATAATGAAAGGTGGATTAGGAACAACATTTTCCACCGATTTTATGAAATCATCCTCATCCATTTTATCCCAAGGGTTTTTTGACTTTCTTAAAATCAATTTTGTTGTTGTGCCTGGTATTTCCCTTGTGCCTATTTTAATCCAAAAAATACTATCCTGTCCTTCAACTGTGAGATTTAACGGCTCACTTGACTTATGGGGTGCATAAACCCGTTTTGTGTCGACTATCAAAGTGTCCGCAACCATAAAGCAAGAGAGAATTCCTATTCCAAACCTAGAAGTCGGTTGGAAATCAGCGTTTGTCTCGGCTTTTAAATTGTAAAAATCTGTTGATTTGTAAAACGATGAGCCGACTTTGGAATAATAGTTGTCAATTATATATTGGTCCATTCCGGTTCCATTATCAATTATTTCCAAAATATCATCTTTGTCGTCTGTGTAATATTTTATTGTGATTTTTGGATCATATAAATTACCCCATTTTTCTTCTTGGGCTTTCCGAAGCAGACAAGCATCAATTGAATTTTGCAACAGTTCTCTTAGAGCTACCTCAGGATTTCCGTATAATTTAGTTCCCATCAATAGATCAATGACTTGCTTCTTACTGAGATTAAATTTTGTTTGCCTATATATGTATAAGGGCTTGTCTTGAATGTTCTTTTGCGCTCTAATTTTTTCTCTGTTTACTTTAAAAGGAAATTTTACTGTTATATCCCTACTACGATTTTTATTAAATTCATTTAAATTAGAGGCTATATTATTACATAAGGATAGTTCATGATCTATAATATCACAAAACTCATGAATTGATGCCTCGATTGCTGGATGGGAGCATTTTGCAGTGTATTGGATAATATCTGGACTTATGTCCCAAGCTTCGACCGCTCGATGCTTATTCCATTCTTGAATTGATATCGGATGCCTGACATATAGGTGTGAATACAAAATTGATGGAGTCCTTTTGCCATCAAAATCTAATATGTCTGACAATCGCAATATCACACCAATAAGTGGCAAACACGCAACAATACCAAGCCCACAGAGGTAATTTTTGTCCAACTCTAACAATGACAATGCGTCCTCATTATGGCTATAACAAATTTGCGCCAACTCAACGGTTAGATCATTGTCTCGGAATTTTATTACCCCATTCCAATGTTTATCAATAATCTCTCGGGCCCTTTCAGCATGAGTTTGCCTTATAAACTCTGTAATGAAATATCCTTTAAGGGTCTCTGCGCTGGAATTTTTCCCCTGTAATATTAAACTTCTTATAAATTCTTGTTGCTCAGGTCGAGCAGAATAGAATCGTTTAAACTGTTCAAAGGTTCGCTCTTCATCGTTGTCGGAAAAATTAGGATTAGAATCCCAAACTTTTTTCCATGCCAGAATATCCTTTTCTTCTGGGGCCATCCCTATATCGTGAAAAAACGCGGATATAATCAAAAGCATTAATTCTGGCGGTGAAAGATTCTTAATATTTTCTTCTGGAAGCAATAGTTCCATTAGATTGAGTACTCTAAATAAATGGTCACCATCGTGGAGTGTAAATTCACCCATATGTTTGATGATAGTTTTCGTTCTTTGAAAAGCAAACGATACACAACTATCCACTAATGCAATTACTTCATTATCCTTTTCTGTGCATCTAAGTTTTAGCTCTTGGTATAAAAGACTTTTATTAAGTCTTAATAAGTATTCATCTTTATAATCTTCCATTAGTAATGGGTTTTCAGTTTCATGCAATGCTATTCTAGTTTCGAAATAATGTTATCGTACTATCTGATTATTAATTGACCTTGAAATGGCATCGTGTGATAAAGGATTTGAGTGGAAGTTAGCTATTTGGTTGGTATAGCACAACCCGTTTTTTAACGGTATTTATTTGGCGATAAATATTTTTACCTTATACCATCATTTTATTTCATTCGATTTGTTGCCATTAACTTCTAATTAATGCCAAATGCCATTTCTGTCATAAAAAAGCTTTTTTTACATAGTAACCCATTGTAAAATAGGGTGTTTTCACGGGTTGACGGCAGTTGGCTTTGTTTGTAAGTTTAAAACTAATAAATCGAAGTACTAACCTAAATCGGCACCACATGAGCAAGGTATTACTTATTAGATATCTATTGTTTCTACTTGCAGCTAATTTTCTACATATTTATTCTACTCAGGCGCAAACTATTCGTGGAATTGACGTTTCACACGATCAGGGCCGGATCGATTGGCCGACAGTGCAGAAATATGATAACGTCACATTCGCGTGGGCGAAAGCGACGGAGGGGGTATCGGGGGTAGGAAGCGGTGATCCAACTTTTAGCATTAACATGCGAGGTGGTACCAACGCGAAAATTGTCATGGGCGCTTATCATGTTGGCAGACCCGACAATAATAATTCGCCTGTAACGGAAGCCAATCATTTTTTGGATTCCGCTAGGGCATACATTGGAATAGGTTATTTGCCGCCTGCACTTGATATCGAAGAACAAGTTGCTGAGAAGGTCAACAATACTTCAAGTTTGGCGACTTGGATACAGCAGTGGATGGAAACGATAAAGAATGCGACTGGTATCGTGCCAATTTTGTACGTCGGGGGGAATTATGCAAGAATGTCAGGATTTAGTTCATTGACTGGCTACAAACTTTGGATTGCAGACCCCAATTTTAACCCCACAGCCCAACCAACAACCGGCGTTTGGAATAGTTGGGCTTTTAACCAATATGCTGGAGGGGAGTACAATACATTAATGATCTCTGGGATAAAATATATAGTGGATTTGGATGTATTTAATGGTGATATTACAGCTTTTAACAGTCTAATAGGATTAAGTTCAAGTACGGCTTTGCCTGATGTATCAATTACCGCAGGCACCCAGTCAGTGACGCCGTCTACAGTTACAGCTGGATCGAACGTTACGGTAAGTTGCTCGGAAGATAACTCCGGTGATGGAAACGCCAGTGCAAATAATGTCACAGTTTGGCTTTCTAAAGACGGCATTTTGACAGGTGCTGATACAGAGTTGGGAACAATAGCATTCCCATCAGTTGCGGCCAATTCAAATACGCTTATAAATAGCACAACAGTCCAGATACCCCCTGGCACACCAGCCGGAACCTATTATTTGTTTTTTTGGGCGGATGGAAATCAGACAGTGCCGGAAAGTGACGAAAGGAACAACTTTGCCAGCCAAATAATAACAGTTACAAATTCCCAGCAGGCGTCACTAACGCTCACACTTGTACCACAGTGCAATGGAATATTGAGCGGGCTTACGCTAAGTTGGAATGTAGTGGCTGGCGCTACATCATATGATATATATCGGGGTGGTTCACTCTACACTTCAATCAGTGGAACCCGGTTTGATAACACAAACGTAACAGCCGGGCAGTCATATAGTTATTATATTGTGGCACAGGTGCCATCGGGCAGTGTTACTTCAAATACAGCAAACTCAACAGCGCCGAATTGCACAACGAACTTACCAGGTGCTTTTGCATTGACTGTTACATCGGCCTGTACCGGATCGTCAAGTCAGGTAACACTTAATTGGACTGCTTCTAACAATGCCAACAGTTATGATGTGTATCGCAACAATGGGCTCTATAATTCTGGACTATCGGGCGTACAGTTCATTGATAATTCCGTTTCAGCAGGGCAAAATTACAGTTATTATATAGTGGCGAAGAACTCGTCTGGGACCGCAACATCAAACACTCAATCTGTGAATGCCCAAAACTGTTCTGTCTTGCCAGGTATACCATCTGTTGCAGCGACTTCAGTGTGCAATAGCACATCGAGCCAAATAAAGCTTGACTGGACAGCCACAGCCAATACAACTTCTTATCAGATATACAAAAACAACAGCTACTATACGACGGTGACATCCAATGCCGAATACGTAGATGACCTGGTTACACCGGGGCTTGTTTATAGTTATTATATCATAGCAAAAAACAGCTCAGGCGGCACAAAGTCGGCTTATGCTTCTGCTACAGCTTCTAACTGTACGACTTTGCCGTTGCCGGGCAAGCCAGCTTTGGTAGTCCGGGCCAACTGTACCGGGGGCACAACAAAAATTGCTTTAACTTGGGGCGCTGATAATAACACAAATTCGTACGATATATATCGAAATTATAGTTATTATGCAACTGTTGGAAATGCGACCCAATATGTCGATTATGCGGTCATACCAGATTCCGCTTATCTATACTATGTTGAAGCCAAGAATAGTACTGGCAGCACCGATTCTGATTTAGGATATGGGGTCGGATTGGATTGTACACCTAACTTTCCAAGCGCTCCTGTGCTAAGTGCAATTCCGCTATGCAATGGAAATTCTGGCCAGGTAACACTCAATTGGACGACTTCAAATAATGCCGTCGGTTATGATGTTTACAGAGACAACACATTGCTTTATACGGCATTTGGTGACCTGAGGCAATACGTTGATCAAACAGCTTCTTCAGGAAATCATTCATATTATATTGCAGCTAGTAATGGCTCCGGTCTAACAAACTCCAACAATATTTCTATTGCAGTTCCTAATTGTGCGCCTACCCCGTCAATTACCTCTATAACACCTTTAATAGCTGAGAGTGGCACGGTTGTTACAATAAATGGTGCAAATTTTGACAATACCACAACGGCCACTTTTGGCGGAGTACCCGCACAATCTGTGACTGTAGTTTCTCCGACGAAAATACAGGCCGTAGTAGGTATCGGGGCCTCGGGTAATATAGTTGTAACAAATCAAGGCGGGGCAACGACCGCTTCTGGATTTAATTTTGTCTTTAGCTTGCCTCCTGATAATTTTTCAATTTCTGGTATAAGTGCTACCTGCAAAGGGACATCGGACGGTGCTATAAGCATTAATGCAAACCAAGTGTTAAATTATTGGGTCAAAATAACAGGGAATAATCATAACGATTCCACTTCGTTTACGATTGCAGATACGATCAAAAACCTTTCAGCCGGTGTTTATCATATTTGTTTAACCGTAAATGGCCAACAGGGCTATCAACAATGTTATGATGTTACTATTACCGAACCCAAAGATTTATCGGTTTATTCAACCGTAAACGAGGATCATAACACGCTATCATTGCTTCTTAAGAATGGTGAGACATACTTCATCCAGCTAAATGGTATAACTTATACCACATCAAATAATAGTATTACCTTACCATTAAGAGATGGCAGCAATGAACTGTCGGTAACGACGGATAAGCTATGCCAGGGGACTTACAAAACGGTAATTGATCTGCTTAAAAAGATCATCCCTTTCCCAGACCCATTTGATAATACGTTAAGCATTAACCTTGGAAATGGGCCTATAACCAGCGCGCTTTTCGAAGTGCACAACACCGCAAACGGGAAAATACTTTACTCTAAGCGGTTGGCGAACCAATCAGGCGTAGTACAACTGGAGTTGGGTGGGCTAACAGAGGGCGTGTATGCTTTATATATCAAACTGGACAATATTCAGCGGATCTATAAGATAATCAAAAAATGAAACGATCGATTTTTATTTTTCTAAGTATGGCAATCTTGTCCGGCTGCGGAAAACATAGTTCGGATAATCCGAATCCAGGAGGGTCCGGGGGGAACAATCCACCACCAGCGCCTTCGGCAGCTACACTAAGTGCGCCTGCACAAAACTCCGCTTGCAATTCCGGCACAATAGTTTCGACTACACAAAGCTCTATCACCTTTACGTGGAACGCGTCTGCCAACACCACCAAATACGAGTTGAACATTAAGAACCTTCTGGACAACAGCTTAATTACCGACACAACATCTCAAACTCAATTGACCGTATCGTTATTGAGAGGAACACCTTATTCATGGTATGTTGTTTCAAAATCGAGTAAAACAACCACAACAGCTCAAAGTGATATCTGGAAATTTTATAACGCGGGCCCCGGCATTACTACTTACGTGCCTTTTCCGGCAGAGTTTATTTCACCAACATTTGGTCAGCAACTACCATCCTCAACAACTTCAGTGAATTTAACCTGGCACGGCAGTTCAGTTACTAATGAATCTTTGACATTTGATGTTTACTTCGGTACTTCGAATACATTTTCGTCCGCCAAGGATAGTGGTACTACCGATTCTGTATATAATGTTAAAGTTCAGTCAGGAACAACTTACTATTGGAAGATTGTAAGTAAGGATGTGAACGGTAATAGTTCGGACTCGGGAGTATCGCAATTTTCCGTTCAATAGTTCCCCCAACGCTGCCGCAAGCCTCCCGGCTTGTGGTCCGCATGCAAGGTAACGAACTATGCAATCGCGGATCATGATTGGAAATCAGGATTCCGGTTCTAAGCAAAAATTGTACAGATAAGCAAGCGGACTACCTGTCTAAAGGCCACAAGCGGCCGCTTGCGGCACCACAATACAAGCTGCAACAACCACTACCGTCCCGATTTTTTCGGGATGGTCCGCATGCAAGGTAACGAACTATGCAATCGCGGATCATGATTTGAAACCAGGATTCCGGTTCTAAATAGGAAATTGCGCTGAATAGCAAGCGGGCTACCTGTCTAAAGGCCACAAGCGAGGACGCTTGCGGCAGCACAGGGCCAATTGCTTCTTGTGCCTAAATCAATCGTCTGAACTACGATTGACAACTATTTTTCATAGCCATCAAAAAATCAATCGTTCAGACTATATTTCCCGTAGATTCGCGTCGGAAGATTGTCGGTATTCATAGCTAATTCCGGTAAACTATGGACTATGGTCCATCGACTATCGACCCTCACAAACGAAACATACAAAACCAAACAAAAACCAATATGGGAAACATCGTACTATTTATGCATGTATCGCTGGATGGCTTTGCCGCCGGCACGAAGGGTGAAATGAACTGGATACATGTGGATGAGGAGATATTCGATCACGTATCGGAAAGGATAGCGAAAACCAATACGGCCCTGTACGGCAGGAAGACCTTTGAGATGATGGAAGGCTACTGGCCGACGGCCGGGGATGAGCCCGATGCCAGCAAGCACGACAAGGAGCATTCGGCCTGGTATAAACGCGCGCACAAAGTAGTGCTGTCCAACACGCTGGACGAGTCGGCCTACGCCAATACCACGGTGGTCGGCGGTAAGGACTACGCGGCGGCGCTCCGCAAAATAAAGCAGGAAACAACGGGCGAGATCCTGTTATTCGGCAGTCCGACCGCGGCGCATGCCCTGCTGGCGGAAAACCTGGTGGACGAGTGCTGGCTTTTCGTGAACCCGGTATTGCTGGGCGAAGGCGTCCCGGTGTTCAAAGGCATCAAAGACCGGCAGTCGCTGAAGCTGCTGGACACGCATGTATTTAGCTCGGGCGTGGTTTGTTTGGGGCATGAGGTGGTGAGGTGAATGGTGAATGGTGAATGGTGAATAGTGAATGGTGAATAGTGAATAGTGAATGGTGAATGGTGAATGGTCCGGAAGTCCGAAAGATGGGTGTCCGGCTGTGGCGTATGTGTCAACCGTAAAGGGGCTTAATCCATGGTCCATGGTCGATGGACCATCGCAGGTCCCGGTATGCGTGGGCTGTCGGGAACACTAAACATATCTAAACCGTCATTGCGAACGGTAGTGAAGCAATCTCTGCGCATGCAAATCGGGGATGCTGTTTAAAGTCAGGTACAATTGACGAGGTTGCTTCGTCACCCCGACGCCCGGGCCAGGCTGGTTCCTCGCAAGGACGGGTTTTTTTAATAATTTAGCCACCACCGTCATTGCGAACGGTAGTGAAGCAATCTCTGCGCATGCAAATCGGGGATGTCGTTCAAAACCGGGTACAATTGACGAGGTTGCTTCGTCACCCCAACGCACAGGCCCCGCGGTTCCTCGCAAGGA
>JAFDZK010000149.1 GCA_018267005.1 Bacteroidota bacterium | reverse complement strand
CAAACTCAAACGTACCTTTTATCGGTACCATGGAGGTTTGATCGTCAATAAGCCAAACACTCTGGAAAGTATTTTTTACCGGTCTGGCTTTAGCAGGTGCAGTGTTTTCTTTGACTGCAGCTGTGCTGTCCTGGGCATATACCGTTGTTGAATGTAAAAACACACAACTAACCAGGTATATCGGCAATATGCGCAGGCAGTTTCCAAGATTTATGTTTAATTTCACTTTATTGCTTTTTAAGGTTTAAATCAATTATTCAAAGCACCCGTCCTGATCCAGTCATACACTTTCTGCCTGTCGGCAGCATTAGGCATATGTTCTTCCATATTTCCGGTAAGCTGCTGGTAGAGTATGCTTTGGCTTGGGAAATCAGTGTTTACGAATCCGCCGTTTACAAGACTGTTGTAGGACACGGCTGTTTCCATGTCGGGCGCCTGAGCGCCGGCCACATGGCAGCCTGATTTTGCGCAACTGGTGTTCAGCAAAGGCGCTATATCCTTACTGAAACTATATTGTTTTGGGGGTGCATTCGGATCGGCGCCTGCTACTGGCAGTACCACATCCTTATAACACCCGGTCAAACCTGCTCCAACTATAACAAAGAGGGTCGCAAATATTATTACTATTGCTTTCATCGCGTTCCGTTTTTAAACTATTTGTTATTAAAGTTTGCACTTACTACTATGTCTATTTTGTCGGCAGTTTCGGTACTTACTATGCCAAAGTCGGCCTTGTTGATCTGGAACGACAGTTGCAGACCGAAATCGCTATAAGTACCGGCAGGAACAAGTGCCTCGGGTATATAAGTCAATTTTCCGGTGATAGACTCCGTTAACGGTGCGCCTAATCCGCCTTGCCAGGTGAAATTTAAGGTCACGATATAATCATTGCCGGCGGGGTCAAATGCAACTGAAGTTGTTTTGATGCGGGCGACATTTTGAACAGTAAGGTTCTGTGTGCCGGCCACAATTTTGGTCGTAGCTAATGTTGTAACTAGGCAGCCACCATCACGTGCGGGTTCACCAGTGTTTATCTGGTTGATCTGAACATAGCCTGCGAAATGTGTTTTGGCAGGTTCATTTTCATAAAAAGCCCATGACGTGTCGGCTACTGGCTGTCCGGTTACAGTGTAATTTTGCATCTGCGCAGTCGACAGATCAGCCACGCCAAACTGGTTAAATTTTCCGGTAAGGTCGGCTCCTACTTCCAGGAACGGGGTTGACCAGTTGACAGCGCTGTGTACCTTATCGAATTTCCACTGCGTTGTATCGCCTGCCGTCAAACCGGGAAGGTGAACGTGGTGCCCATGGGTTATAATCGGCGTAGTGGAGGCTGCGGCTGGTAATACCACGTCTTTATGTGTACACCCTGAGAAGATGCCATAACCGCTGATGAGAACAAGGCCCGTCAGCAGTATCTTATTGTAATGTGGTTTCATAAAAGCATTTTTTTAGTTTTTACTATTGTTTAAGATTTACGAAGCCAAAATTATCCCCCGAAATTTGACACTGGCATGATGATAGTCATGCCACAAAGTGATGTTAAGCACAATAGGAACGGTGAATTGTCACAAAATGACAATCGTTCATTACGATTGCTTGTTATGAAAGTGATTGAATATTAGACGATTGTATGCTTATGGCGATTGGTGAACAGAGCCGACCCCAGGATGACGCCCAAAAAAGCCGCCAGGTTTAAAAGAAGGCTGGCGCCAAAAACCCTCATATCATTTGCGACGATATTATCGTCGCGCCCCGCGGCAGGCTGCAGGACGATATCTTTTAATATCAGGAAGAAAAAGACCAGGCTGTGGATTAGGCTTAAAGCTTTTCTTTTGCTTAGCGCAGGTATCCAAAAAAGAACCGACAACAAGCCCCAGGCAACAAGCCAGTGCAGGTGGATATGATGGCCAACATTTTCAAAAGAATAAACGGGATAAATTTTTTTTAGTTCAAACCCGAGGTATAAGGTTCCGACCAACGCATATGCAAAAGGCAATAGCTTAATGCGGCGGGAAATAAAATTTGTTTTTGATCGCAGGTTGCCGGAAATAAATATAGCTGTAGTATATATTAACGAATAGCCCGAAAAAAAGGCCAGCAATTCAAGTTGTTCCAGGTACTTAAAAAAGCTATCGTCCATGTCTTCAATTACAAATATAAGCCAACATATATACCGGCCCGTATCCTGTTTCGCTGTTCAGCACGCTCTTTTGCACACATCGTACCCTAAACGGCACCTTCGGTTTGGCCAATCCTTCAAGTGACAAACGCAAACGGCGTTGCAACCGGCCCGACAGCTTAATTCTCCGCAATCCGGCAATTTAAAAATTGCTTTCGATGTTCAGCTCGATAGATGATCAATAGTGACCAAGGTCACAAAATACATGGTAACGCATCATTTCGTCGCCTATAGCAAGCCCATAGCTTTACCTCAACAAAAAATACCTCTGTTATGAAAATTAAAACACACCCCTTGAATTCCTTTTGGTATGTGAAGGGAATTCTTACTACTGCAACACTTGTCTTTGTGTTCGGTACCACCGCAACTAAGACAGTTGCTCAGCAGCGCGCGCCGTGGGTTGCACCAAAAACGGCCCAGGAAGTGAAGAATCCTTTAGCCGGCGATAAATCAGTTTTAGCTGATGGAAAAGTTTTGTATACCGCCAACTGCGCCCCGTGCCATGGCAATAAAGGCAGAGGAGACGGCCCGGCTGCCGCTGCGCTTAACCCCAAACCGGCCGACCATTCATCCGTCATGGTGCAGAATGAAAGCGACGGAGCGCTCTTCTGGAAGCTATCTGAAGGCAGGAACCCGATGCCGTCCTATAAAAAAATGCTAACCGACAAACAACGGTGGGAACTGGTCAACTACATCCGTACGTTGTCCAGGTCTGTCGCCAAATAACGGCTTGTCGATAATGATCACTAAAAAACAATTATCATGAAACGATTTCACAATTTAATTTATGCCGTGCTGGGCTTGTGCGGGCTTCTGGTAACAGCAAGTTCAGCCCGCGCGCAGCAAACAGCGGCAGACTCGTCGGTGCTCGACCGGCTTACGACGCTGGAACAACAGGTCGCCGATCAAAAACCCGGCGAAAGCCACTTCATGGTGGCCGGATTGACCACCTTTGGATTTGTAAGCAATAAAACAACTTTTACCGCTCCCGGCGCAGCCGGGCAGATCATGCGAACCAATAGTTTTGGCGACGCCGATCACTACGAACTAAGCCCGATGTTATTATGGCGTCATAGTAACAATCTCCTTGTTGAATTTGAGCCGTCGTTCGACGGGAGCAGCCTGGGTGTTAACTGGGCCAACGTAACCTACTTCGCAGCGCCGGGTCTGCAGATACGGGGCGGTTATTTTGTAGTGCCATTTGGCATTTATAATAAAAGATTGGCCGCAGGCTGGATCGACAAACTCGCGGGGGACCCCAATGGGTTCGATCTGCCCGGAACCGACTTTGGTATCGGCCTCAGCGGCGGCCTGCCTTTAGGCGATATGAAATGGAGCTATGATGTAAGCCTGACCAACGGGTTACAGCTACTGCCCGACGGTGAATTGCAGAACGCGGGTATTGTAGATAACAATAAAGGCAAAATGATAAGCGGCCGGTTTTCGCTGCTGCCCTTTTCAAATTCATGTCTTGAGATTGGCGTTTCGGCCCTGCACAGCAATGCAGGCGATGCCGGTTCCAGCTTCACCACTGCCAATGTGAACATGTATGGCGCCGATATCAACTTTGTTAAAAGCCTGGATCCGATATTGGTTAACATAAAAGGACAGTACAACCGCATAGAGGTTTCACGGCAGACTTACCCCGGTCAGAACGATGCGCCCGACTATAGTTTCAGCAATGTTTCGTCTGCTGCTTTCGCACAGATATCTCTCAGGCCTACGGGCGCCGACGATAAGTTCCTGAAGAATATAGAAGTAGCGTACCGTTACTCCAGCTATAACACCCCGGCCAATTCAACCTGGGGCGCAAATTCTCATCAAAATGATTTCGGCGTGGATTATTGGCTGAATTGGAGAACCGTGTTAAAGTGCACATATTCGTTGTCGCATGCGGTTAGCACAGCCAATGCCGACCAGGGCGGAACACTTGGTATCACTAACGTAAATGCATTATACCTGCAATTCTCTGTTGAATTTTAAACCACGTAAGTCATGAAAAGGAAAAATATACAAGCCAAAATGTGGATCACGATGACCGGCGTGTTAACGGTATTGCTGATCGTTTTCGGTAGCTGCGCTGAAAATCAAAAAATAGCAGCAAAGAGCGGCGCCCAGTTATGGGCCGAAAATTGCCAGCGTTGCCACAATACGCCGTCGCCGGCCTCGTTTTCGCATAGCCAGTGGGTAACCATCGGCATGCACATGCAGACACGCGCGCAGTTGACGGACAAAGAGCGGGATAAGATAGTCGCCTTTTTGCAGCAATGAGCGTATAAAAAAAAGCTCCGGAGAACCCGGAGCTTTTTTTATTATTATTTGGCGTCATTCACCTCTTTCGCCGCATCGGCAGCGGCTCGGGCAGAAGCATCATCATTCATTTTGGCGCGCGCTTCTTTAATATTGTTGAGCTGACCTACAATAAACGGACCTACTCCGCCGAATATCTTATACTTGATACCCAGCTTTTTTATCTCAGCGATACCTTGCTGCGCATATGCAGGACTTTTTACTTTACTTACCATGGAGCAATAACTTCTGATCATTCCGAATTTGCCGTTCACATCCGCATCGGTAAATTTATGATTAACAAAATCCCACGAAGCATCACTTCCGTTTGCAGCAAAAACAGCTATCATAGCCTGTGTTAGCTGGGCCATGTTATCCTTTTTAAAACCCAGCGCCAATTGTAAGGCCTGAGCCGTGTCAAGCTGGTTGATAGCGGTTAAGGCAGCGCCCTGTATGGCGTAAGACTGGCTGTTTATGGCCTGTTTATAAAGGTCCATATAAGCCGGGTCTTTCAGCTTACCCAGCGCGGTCAGCGCCGCTGCCCTGACTAAGGTATTGCCGTCTGTTTTAGCCAGTTTGGTAAGGATAGGCAGCGCTGCATCGTGAATATCGTTGTTATTCATTTTTAACGCCTTGATCGCTTTGATGCGTAAGCCATAGTATTTATCATTCAAGGCAGACAGGATGATTTTTTGCCCGGCCTTTTCGGATTGTTTGGATTGCGCTGCATCTATCGCTTCAAAGCGGTCCATATAAAGCGGCGCATTGGCGTACTGGAAAGCAAACTCGTCCAGCGTTTTATTGTCCTTTTTCTGGCAAAGGATGATCTTGTCGCCGTCAACATTCACCAGGTCGGGTTTGGATGCAACATCAAATGTTAAGGTATCGGCTTTGCCGTCGATCCAAACCTTGTGACGCTCTTTCTTGCCGCCAGCGTAAACGTCGATTGCCATGGGGATCTTAAATATCTGCCATTTTTGGTTTTGCGCTATGTAAACGGTTTCTTTTTTAGCCGCTTCGTCCCATTTGTAGCTGATATCAAAGATCGGGTGCCCGGCGCCGTAATACCATTCGTTAAAAAACCAGTTCAGGTCGCGGCCGCTGGCTTCCTCCAGCGCCAGGCGCAACTGTTGAGCCTCGCCGTTTTTGAAAGCATTGGTCTTCAGGTAAATATTCAGGCCTTTATAAAAGGCGTCATTGCCGAGGTAATTGCGCAGCATACCGAGTATGCGGCCGCCTTTCTGATAGGTAACATCGTCAAAAACGTCTTCTTTATCGGCGTAATGGAAACGCACCAGGTCTTTGGTTGCAGCCTCCGGATCGCCGAGGTATGCCATCATATCCTGGTGGTTTTGATCGGCCGCCACGTCGGGCCCGTATTTATGTTCGGCCCACAGCGTTTCGCTGAAATTGGCGAACGACTCATTAACGGTAAGGTTGCTCCAGCTTTCACAGGTTACATAATCACCGAACCACTGGTGAAAAAGCTCGTGCGCGATGGTGCTTGCCGCAAAATCGTAATAGGCGTCCAGCAGTTGGCGTTTGGTTTGATTTTCAAATTCACCATGCAGCGTAGCCGTAGTATTTTCCATGGCGCCGCTCACATAATCGCGTACCACGATCTGCGCGTATTTGTTCCAGGGATAATCGATACCGGTTATTTTTGAATAGAATTCGATCATTTCGGGCGTCAAACCAAAAATGGCTTTAGCATTGGCTGCATATTTAGGCTCCATGTAATAATCGACTGGCTTATTACGCCAATGATCGTGGTATATCTTAAAATCACCTACGGCCATCATGAACAGGTAGGGCGACTGGGGCAGGTCCATCACCCAGGTATCGGTACGGGTGCCGTTGCCATTTTCTTTTTGCGAGGCCAGGCGGCCGTTTGAGAGCGTTACATATTTCGACGGCACCGTCATGCTGATCTCATCGGTCGTTTTTTGTTCCGGCTTATCGATGGTCGGGAACCAGGCCGACGAGCTTTCGGTCTCGCCTTGTGTCCATACCTGGATGGGTTTGTCCTTATCCTTTCCGTCAGGGTTGATAAAATACAGGCCCTTGGCGTCGTTAATAGCCGCGCTGCCCCGCGCCTTCAGCAGGTTGGGCTTAGAGGTGTAGCCGATATAAATCGTATACGATTCGTTGTTGTGGTATACTTTGTCCAGTTGGATGGCCAGGCTCAGGCTATCATCATATTTATATTTCAGTGGAATATTTTTACCGTTTTTTACCAGCGCCACTTCTTTAATGTCCATGCCCTTGGCGTCGAGGCGCAGCGTGTCGGTAGGATAGAAATGCGGATGCAGCGTTACCCATTCCTTACCGTACATATAACATTTTTTGTAGTCGAAGCTTACAGCCAGTTTCGTGTGAACGAGGTCGTTGATCTTGGGTGGTGTTGCACGGTAGATTTTAAGCAATGTGGAGTCATCCTTGCCTTGTCCCTGGGCAAATGATGTGTTAAGGCTTAACGCGAGTGCACTGCCGAGCACGATCGCGGAAAGCGTTTTCAGTTTGATCATGGTTTTTAATTATTGATTTAAATAAATTTTTCCTTCCTTCATCACGAAGGCCATATGCTGCAATGTTGTAATGTCGGTCAAGGGGTCGCCTGCCACGGCCACAATATCCGCAGACTTTCCTTTGCTGATACTGCCGATTTCATTACTCATCCCCAGCAGGTCGGCAGCGCTGGTCGTCGCAGCTTTGATGGCTTCCATTGGCGGCATACCGGCCTCGACCATATATTGAAACTCAAGTGCATTTTTACCGTGCGGGTAAACGCCCGCATCGGTTCCGAAAGCGATCTTAACGCCCGCTTTATAAGCCCTGCCGAAGGTAGCTTGTATTTTCGGGCCGACCTCGAGCGCCTTTTTCGCTATTACCGGTGGAAAGTAACCGGGAATTTTAGCCGAATCGGCGGTCGAACGACCTGCAATGATCGTAGGTACCAGGTAAGTGCCGTATTTTTTTGCCAGCTCAAAATCTTCATCGTTCATAAAAGTACCGTGCTCTATTGAAGTAACTCCGCCTAAAATGGCGCGCCTGATACCTTCCGCACCATGTGCATGGCACGCAACACGCAGGCCATAATCTTTTGCGGTTTCCACAACTGCCTTGATCTCGTCTATGCTGAATTCCGCTCCCGAGCCGTTTTCGGTCAGGTCGAGTACGCCGCCGGTAGAGGCTATTTTGATCACTTTTGAACCTCTTTTGACCTGTAACCGTACCGCTTTTATCAATTCATCCCGGCCATCGGCAACACCATCGTCCGGACCCATTTTATGATCGAAAACATCTTCCCTGAAACCGGCCGAGTTATCCATATGCCCGCCGCTGGCTGATATCGCCCGTCCCGCAGATATGATGCGCGGCCCGTCGACCAAATCTTTCTGAACTGCTTTGGCTAAGCTGATATTTACCCCGCTTCCGCCCAGATCGCGCACGGTGGTAAAGCCTGCCATCAGTGTTCTTTTGGCATAAATGGCAGCCTGGTACGCGATATCGGCGTCAGTTTTAGTGAAAGCATCCAGCATGCTTGTCCGGCTGTGCTGCTCTTCGAGATGCACATGGCAGTCAATCAGCCCCGGCATTACGGTCTTGCTTTTAAGGTCGATGATCTTGTCGCCCGGACCGCCTGAAGTATAGCCTTTTTGAATATCTGTGATCATGCCGCCATCTGCAACAATCGTCATTTCAGACTGCGTATTGTTTGAAATACCGTCGATCAGCCTGCCGCATTGGATATAAATTTTTTGCGCGAATACGTCTGATGAAATAAAAAGCAGAAGAATAATGCCGAGGAGTTTCTTCATGTATGAGTCAGTTAATATTCAGGCTAAAATAGGGAAGTTTCCTTTAATTGCATCAGACGGCGCGAAAGGCGATGTGTTACAATAATTTTTTGAAATAAGCCGGGATTGGACTGCTGAAGAGGGTCTTCGGAACTGACAGGGCGTTGCCGGGACTATTGTGCAGCGCCAATTGAAACAAAAAATTTCGCTTTGTTGTTGAATCGTTTATGAAGACTGATAAAAAACGAATGATCAAACCCGCGAGCGACGACCCGGTAAAGGAGGCTATCGGGCACCCTGATGGCCCGGGTTTGGAGGAAATGCTTAGCGGTCAGGAAGAAAAGAGGCTAACCGGAAATACGCGCAAGGGAAAAAAACCCGAAGATCCGCATATACCGATCATTTGAGCTGAAAGCAGAGAGGCCAAAGCAGAAAACAATAAAAAAGCCGAAAAGGGAAATTTTTCGGCTTTTTGGTTTTAGTTTTCCGCTTGGTTAGCAGTATTGCTCAAAAGCATGAACCAAATTATCGGCGATCATTTGCGCCGGACGCCCTTCGATCTGGTGGCGTTCGATCATATGAACCAGTTTGCCATCCTTAAATAAGGCCATAGCCGGGCTCGACGGCGGGTAAGGTAACATATAAGCACGCGCCTTGTTAACGGCTTCGGTTTCCATGCCGGCAAAAACAGTTACCAATTTATCCGGGTGTTTTTCGTTCTGCACAGCCATCCGCGCAGCAGGGCGCGCCATGCCGGCTGCGCATCCGCAAACCGAATTTACCATCACGAATACAGTACCTTCGCTTTCAATGGCTTTGGTTACCGCGTCTGCATCTTTTAACTCTTCAAAACCAACTCTGGTCAGTTCTTCCCGCATCGGGGATACCAGGTATTCAGGGTACATCATGACTTTCTCAAAATATTTGTACAAAAATAAAAAATCATTTTTTAATCAAATTTAATAACTGTAATAATAACATTGTGCTGACGAATTACGTAAAAGGGTAAGGCTCCGGTGAAATGAGGCAGAGAGTCGCGTAATAAATGTTAAAAAGCCGATTTTTTTTGTTTTTATCGCCTCTCAAGTTTTATATTGCATAGCTCAAACCATACGCCGCACAAGTTTATGAACCTAAAACTAACCAATTTTAGTACGATCATTATTCTTAATAAAAACCAGGAGCAGACACAAGCGATAAGGGTACGCACAAGACACCTGAAAAGGATAAAGCACTATATTGCAACCATCGTTCTCGTCATCATAGCTTTAGCAGGTTCAGTTATTTACCTTAATACCAAAAACAGCGAAAGCGAGCAGGAAAAACAGCAATTGCTAAGCCAGATCGCCACGCTGAAGAGTAAATTGCCCGCCGCCGAAGCTGCGGCATTGACCAGCGCCAGCGAAAAAAACACCGCCCAAACCTACATTCAATCCATACAGCAAAAACTGCAGAAGATAAACGACTACCTCCGCAAAAGGGGACTGAAAGGATTTTCAACAAAGGATATTGGGGGCGACAATACCGCCGATACCAAAATCAGCGATAACGAGAAATATTCGCTTTATGACGAATACCTGGGTCGCTTATTAAACAGTGTGGCTTTTACTCCCATGGGTTACCCCCGTTTGAGTTCGATTACCTCGGCGTTCGGTTACCGCACTAACCCTTTTGATTCGGAGGATGCTGAATTACATCCCGGTGTCGATTTTAAAGGGGCCAAAGGCGACCCTGTCCGCGTCACCGCGGATGGCAGAGTGATCTTTACAGGTTGGAAAGGCGGCTACGGCAATTGCATCATCGTTCAGCATAAGAATGACTTCCAGACCCTTTACGGGCATTTGTCGCATATAAACGTTGAAGAAGGACAGCAGGTAAAAACGGGCGATGTGGTCGGCAAAGTGGGTTCGACAGGAAGGACAACGGGACCGCACCTGCACTATGAAGTAAGGAAAAACGGCAAGCCTGTTAATCCCGCGAAATTCCTTACGCTGAATAACTGATCGCAACCACAATTAAAGATTTAGCGTATACAAACTATGTTTTCAAAAAAGAATAAAGTAGAGCTGGGCCAGCAGGTTATCTCTACCCTGATCAGCGAAGGTTGTGTTTTCGACGGGAATATGAAGGCTCCTGCCTATGTTCGTATCGAAGGCCGCATCAATGGCGACGTAACGGTCGACGAAGGGCTTATACTTGGCGAGAAGGGCGTTATTACCGGGAACATA
>JAFDZK010000148.1 GCA_018267005.1 Bacteroidota bacterium | reverse complement strand
TCCTGTTCTTCGGGAATGATTTATTGACCGTTCGCTCAAATTTCAAAACGGAATCGACTTCCTTAAAAGACGCCCGGCAAATTTTAAAAGCCTCGTTCAGCGGGTTCTCGATGTACCGGGCCTGGCCAACGTAATAATTGTAACGGTCGCTGAACAACTCGGGCAGGCGGCTTTCCCATAAAGCGTGGATACCGTCCTGGTGTGTTAGCTGCCCATCGTAATTAATGGTCAGATGCAACGGCACATGGGCATCGGCCACATAATGGCCCAGGTTGGCCGATGTTTTCAGTATGCCGGTTACATCGTGCCGTTTAAAGGCGGCCACCAGCCGGTAATATTGGTACTGTATTTCCCAGGGAACCGTACCGTATTTTTTGATGGTATCTTCGGAATATTTCTTTACCGCCTCTTTCCATTTTACGGGTAGCGACATAAAGGGTCGTTTGCCGTAACGGTCTGCATCCAAAAAATGCCTCGGCGCCTCCAATGAATCCACGTAGCGCTTTTTATCCGGATCGACGGCGTGTTCGGTAATGAAATCGATATTCGCCTGATAAAAGGCGGCCATCGCTTTTGGCAAAGTAAAAACAGCGATCCGGTTGATCCTTTTGTGCGCGAAGAAGCCCCATGAGGAGAGGGTGATGAGTACTGTTAAAATGATGAAGGTTCGGATGGGAGCTTTCACATCTCAAATATGCCGTTATTTGTTGTAAAGTTGTAAGGTTGAAATGTTGTAAGGTTATGAAATAATATGCAGGCAGCTCAACATTCCAACTTTACAACATTTTAACCTTCTAACAAAAAGAAAAAACAATTGACAATAAAAAAAAATCACCCTATATTTGCAGTCCGAAAATAAAAACAGGAATAATTAGCTAAACAATGGCAAATCATAAATCGTCGATCAAGAGAATCAGGGCAAATGCTGCGAAGCGTCTGCGCAACAGGTACCAGGCTAAAACTACCCGCAACGCGATCAAGAAGCTGCGCGGTACTGCAACTAAGGCTGAAGCTCAACCGCTTTTGGCTAAAGTGATCTCGATGCTCGACCGTTTGGCTAAGAAAAACGTGATCCACAAGAACAAAGCTTCGAATAATAAATCAAAGCTGACCAAGTTCGTAAATGGTCTGAAATAAGATAAAAAGACATTCTTTGAAGATGGCGATGAGTTTTTTAACTCATCGCCATTTTTATTTTTGAACATGATTGAAGGATTATAATGATAAAAGTGATATTATTATGCCTGTAAATCCTTTAATCACTAAATCGTGTTCAAACCTTACCACGAAAACAAGATCAGCATTAAAGCCTGGGCCGAAGAGGACCGTCCCCGCGAAAAATTAAGCGCGCAGGGCCGCCGCGCCTTGACTGACGCTGAACTGATTGCCATACTGATAAGCTCAGGAAACGACAACGAATCGGCTGTCGAACTCAGTAAACGTATTTTGCATCATTATGATAACGATTTGGCCAAAATCGCCAAGGCTTCCATCAGCGAATTGTGCAATTTCAGGGGAATAGGCGAGGCCAAGGCTATATCTATCATCGCCGCATTGGAAATAGGCCGCCGCAGGAATGATGCCGAGGATAAACCGGCTGAGTTCGTCAAAACCAGTCGTGATGCCTATAACCTGCTGCGCAGGCATTTGCTCGACCTGAACCATGAAGAATTCTGGATGATCCTGATCGGCCGGTCAGCCAAGGTGATGGGTAAGGAACTGGTGAGCAAGGGCGGCATGTCGCACACCATTGCCGACCCCAAGATCATCTTTCGCTCAGCACTCTTGCAAAACGCTACGGGAGTTATCCTGGTACATAATCATCCCTCGGGCAACTTAAAACCCAGTCAGTCGGACATCGACCTGACCAAACAACTGCGTTCGGCAGGAAAATTACTTGATATCCAGGTGCTGGATCACCTGATCATTACGGACAGCGGGTATATGAGCTTTGGGGATGAAGGGATTTTGTAATTCCGGACTTCGGAATTTCGATTTCAGAGCGATTAACTCTTAAAATTCGGAATTCGGTGTTTGAAATAGCTTTCGGACTTTCGGCCTTCCCGACTTCCGGACTAATCCCTATCTTTGCCCTTCACTATTTTTGCTGTAAATGAAGATCTCCTATAACTGGCTGAAGCAATACATCGACACGGACAAAACCCCTGAAGAACTTTCGCGGATACTAACCGGTATCGGCCTCGAAGTGGAGAGCCTGGAAAAAGTACAGGCTGTTCCGGGTGGGTTGGAAGGGCTGCTTATCGGCTATGTGAAGGATCGCTGGCAGCACCCCAATGCCGATCGTTTAAGCCTGACCAAAGTGGATGTCGGCAGCGGTACCGACCTGCAGATCGTTTGCGGCGCGCCGAATGTGGCTGCCGGGCAGAAAGTAGTGGTGGCCGTGGTGGGCACAACCGTTCACCCCACAACAGGCGAACCTTTTAAGATCAATAAATCCAAAATACGCGGCGAGGAGTCGGAAGGGATGATTTGCGCCGAGGACGAGATCGGCCTGGGGCATTCGCATGAAGGCATTATGATACTGGATGCTAATGCGCCGGTCGGCGCTCCTGCCAAAGAATATTTTAAGTTGAACGACGATTACCTTTACGAGATCGGGTTGACGCCCAACCGCGCCGATGCCGCTTCGCACCTGGGCGCGGCAAGGGATATTGCGGCTTTTCTGAAAACAAAATTTACCAGGCCGGATGTTTCGGCATTTAAAGTTGATAACCATGACCGTACCATCGGGGTTTCGGTCGAAAATACCGAAGCCTGCCCGCGGTATTCAAGTCTCACTATTTCGGGCGTTGAAGTAAAAGAGTCGCCCGAATGGCTGAAGCAAAAATTGGCTGTTATCGGCATAAGATCGATCAATAATATAGTTGACATAACCAATTATGTATTGCATGGCCTGGGCCAGCCATTACATGCTTTTGATGCTGACGCCGTGAAGGGTAATAAGGTAATCGTTAAAACATGCCCGGGAGGGACAACGTTTAAAACGCTCGACGAGGTGGAGCGCAAACTGTCGGCCGACGACCTGATGATCTGCAATGCCGAAGAGCCGATGTGCATAGCCGGCGTGTTCGGCGGGGTTGGCTCGGGCGTAAAAAGCACCACGACGAACATCTTCCTCGAAAGCGCCTACTTTAACCCGGTTTGGGTGCGTAAAACATCCAAACGCCACGGACTAAAGACCGATGCCTCGTTCCGTTTTGAGCGCGGTACCGACCCGGATATTACCGTATTCGCCTTAAAATATGCTGCGATGCTGATCACAGAAGTTGCCGGAGGTACGGTATCTTCTGAAATTTCAGACATCTATCCAAACCCGGTACGGCCATTTGATGTGGAGGTTACTTACGCGCATATTTACAGGCTGATCGGCCAGGCTATTCCTCCCGACGAGATCAAATCGATTATCAGGGCATTGGATATCCAGATCGTAAATGAAACTGCCGAAGGTTTGTCACTCCGGGTGCCGCCTTACCGCGTTGACGTGACCCGTGATGTGGATGTAACCGAGGAAGTGCTGCGCATATACGGTTATAACAACATCGCTATACCCACCCAGATACGCGCGTCGCTGAATAATTCTGTTCGCCCGGAAAAGGATGATGTGCAGAACGCTATTTCCGACCTGCTCACTGCCAATGGCTTCAATGAGATTCTGTCAAATTCGCTTACCAGGTCAGCTTATTCCAGCGACCCGGATCATGCCGTAAAAATTCTGAACCCGCTAAGCAACGAGTTGGATGTGATGCGCCAAAGCATGATCTATTCAGGTCTTGAAGCGATCACTTACAACCAGAACCGTAAAAATCTAGATCTGAAACTGTACGAGTTCGGCAAAGTTTACAACGTGAAGGATGATAAATACATGGAAACGCAGCGCTTTTCGATCTTCATAACCGGGGCCGATAAATCGGAACAATGGAATCAGCAGCCGGGAAAGGCATCATTTTATAAGATCAAAGCGGTTGTGGATGGCCTGATCGAAAAGCTGAATATAAAGGATATGACCGTGGAGGATACCACATGCAGCAAAACGGCCTTCGGCCTGCAATATATGCTCAACAACAAGCAATTGGTGAAATTCGGCCAGGTGGCAGATGCCGCACTTAAAAAGACGGATACCGACGGCCCTGTTTTCTATGCCGATTTCAACTTCGACATAGTATTGAATGCCGTGCGGAAAAACAAGATCGTTTACCTGGAAGTATCCAAATTCCCGGCTGTCCGGCGCGATTTGTCTATGCTGGTGGATAAGGCGGTTACTTTCGGTCAGTTAAAACAGATCGCGCAGAAATCGGAGAGGAAACTGCTGAAGGATGTCAATGTGTTTGACGTGTACGAGGGCGATAAGCTTCCGGCAGGCAAGAAGTCATATGCGCTGAGCTTTATTTTCCAGGACGAGGAAAAAACGCTGACCGATAAAGCCATCGATGCCATGATGCAGAAGCTGATCTATAATTTTGGAAAAGAAGCGGGCGCTGAAATAAGGAAATAGCGGCGGCGTTAAAGGTTTATTAGGTTATTGTAATTTACAATAACTCTGGCTAACTTAACCCACTTGATTTAACGTGATTAACCCAAGCGAATTCAATAATGCCTTCAGTAGCCGAGCAGTTAAATAAGGTTGTAGAGAAAACAGAGCGATTGCTTGCGCTTTATTCGGCCCTGCAGGAAGAAAATGACCTGTTAAAGCTTGAAAATCAGTCGCTTGCAACCGCTTTAAATGCCAGCAAGGACAAAACCAAAGACCTGGAAGAGAAGCTTCGTGTACTGAAGGTTGCAAAATCTTTTTCGGGGCCTAATGAAAAAAGCCTTGACATAAAGCAAAAAATTAACGAATTTGTGCAGGAAATTGATAAGTGTATTGTATTGCTGAAAAAGTGATACGTATAGTGAATAGCTCAAATGGGAGAAATCTCCATTAAAATAAATATTGCTGACAGGGTTTACCCGCTAAAGGTAAACATGGAGGAGGAAGAAATAATACGCAGGGCGGCTAAGTTGATCAACGATCGCATAAAAGAATACCAGGAAAATTATGCGGTGCGGGATAAACAGGACCTGCTTTCGATGGCGGTATTGCATTATGCGACATCGTCGTTAAAGGCGGAACAAAAGGTGATGGCGGAGGATACAGAGGTGGCGGATAAAGTTTACCAGTTGGATCACATGCTGTCTGATTTTTTCTCGAAGTAATAACGTTCTTTACGCATACGAGCAATTAAGATTTAACCGCAGTTAAATTTTAAGTTTCACTATTAAAAACTTAACGCTTCAATATCAGCGGACCAGATGGAATAATGCTGCTTTACTCGGTAATTCAGCAGGACCGGTCCCACTATCTGAGATGAGGTTTTTCAATACATGACACTTAGAAATTAGTTGCGGTTTTTTTATTTTATAAACTTAAGAAATGAATGGAATTTTATATGTGATCATCGGGCTGCTGGTTGGCGTACCAACTGGGGTAGTGATTGGTCGGTTCCTGCTGAGAAAGCTGTTCAGGGACCAGGAGGCGGCAGCGCAAAACAAGGTAAAAAAGATACTGAAGGATGCCGAGAACGACGCCGAGATATTAAGAAAAAACAAATTGCTGGAAGCCAAAGAGAAGTTTCTGCAAATGAAGGCCGAGCACGAGCAGGAGATCAACTCCAAAAACAACGCTATGGCTCAGCGCGAAAACGGCCTGAAACAAAAGGAACAATCCCTCAATCAAAAACTCGAAAACCTGAACCGTAAGGAAAGCGAATTGGAAAATACCCGGCGGAACCTGGAAAAACAGATCGAGCTGGCAGGCAAAAAGCAGGAAGAGGTTGAGCATTTAAAGCAGCAGCACGTGCAGCAGTTGGAAACCATTGCCGGTATTTCTGCCGAAGAAGCTAAGAACCAACTGGTAGATAACCTGCGCGAGGAAGCGCGCAGCAAGGCCATGGCTCAGATTAAAGATATTGTTGACGACGCCAAGCTAACCGCCAGCAAGGAAGCCAAGAAGATCGTTATCCAGACGATACAGCGCACGGCTACGGAAAGCGCGATAGAAAATACGGTTTCAATTTTCAATATTGAAAATGACGAAATAAAGGGCCGTATCATAGGTCGCGAAGGGCGCAATATCCGCGCGCTGGAAGCGGCTACAGGCATCGAAATTATTGTCGACGATACACCGGAAGCCATTATCCTTTCGGGTTTTGACCCGGTTAGGCGCGAGATCGCCCGCCTGGCTATGCACCGCTTGGTTACCGATGGCCGTATCCACCCGGCGCGTATCGAAGAGGTGGTTGCCAAAACTAAGAAGCAGATCGAAGAAGAGATCGTGGAAATAGGGGAGCGCACCGTGATTGACCTGGGCATACATGGGTTGCATCCTGAACTGATCCGCATGGTGGGCCGTATGCGCTACCGCTCGTCGTATGGGCAAAACCTGCTGCAGCACTCGCGCGAGGTAGCTAACTTCTGCGCCACTATGGCCGCCGAGTTGGGCCTGAACGTGAAGCTCGCTAAGCGCGCCGGCCTATTGCACGACATTGGCAAGGTGCCAGACGATAATCCTGAACTGCCGCACGCCATATTAGGTATGCAACTCGCCGAGAAATATAAGGAGCATCCCGAAGTTTGCAACGCTATCGGCGCGCACCACGACGAGATCGAAATGACCTCGCTGCTTTCGCCGATCATCCAGGCCTGCGATGCGATATCGGGCGCACGCCCCGGCGCACGCCGCGAGGTGGTGGAAAGCTATATCAAACGCCTGAGAGAACTGGAAGACCTTGCTCTGTCATATCCGGGCGTCGAAAAAACATTCGCTATACAGGCGGGCCGCGAGCTGCGCGTAGTGGTAGAAAGCGAAAAGATATCCGACGCGCAGTCGGAAATACTGGCCGCCGATATTTCGAACCGCATACAAACGGAAATGACGTACCCGGGCCAGATCAAGGTTACCGTGATCAGGGAAACCCGGTCGGTGGCCTTTGCGAAGTAACAGCCTCACCCCAAAACCCCTCTCCAGGTGGAGAGGGGCTTTTTTAAACCGTTTTGGCAAATCAAAAACTTAAGAAAGCAAACGCTAAAGCCAGCGTTCAGAAGGCGCCCCAACGCCCTGTCGACGTTTTGTTCGACCGGTATGCGGAACATCACCAAAACCCTACCAATAAGCTGATCCACTGGGTATGCGTTCCGCTGATCGTATTCAGTTTGCTGGGCCTGGTTTGGGCCATTCCTTTTCCGCAAATCGGTTTCCTGAAATCCTATAACGGCTATTTCAATTGGGCATCGTTTGTAATCGCCTTCGCGGTGTATTATTATTTCAGACTTTCGCCGATGCTCTCGTACATTATGTTGCTGGTCATTATGCTGATGTGTTACTTAATTACCTTGCTGGCCGGCTGGCAAGCTACAGGTGGGCCTGCTTTATGGTTAATAAGTCTCGTGATTTTTGTCGTGGCCTGGGCAGGACAATTTATCGGGCATAAGATCGAGGGTAAGAAGCCTTCATTTTTGGACGATATAAAATTCCTCCTCGTCGGGCCGATATGGCTGCTGCATTTTGTGTTCAGGAAATTCTCGCTCCGGTATTAATCACCTTCGGCTATTGTGACGGCTTGTTATTGGCTATTTTCACGTAAGCGCCATCCCTGATCTCCTCATTGGGGGCATTAATAAGTTGGTCGCCCGTATTGAGTTCCCCAAGTACCTCGGTTTTGTCGCTGCCGGTAAAACCTGTTTTCACATCGACCCATTTAACATGATTTTCAAGAACTTTCATCACGACTTTCCGCTCCTGGGTTGTCAACACGGCTTTATAAGGTACCATAAAACCCGGCTGTCTCCTGCTTACGGGTAACGTCACCTGCGCCAGCATTCCCGGTTTTAACGTGGATGCCTGGTTCCGGAATGTGAACTCCCATGTCTCGGCCCTGATCTGCGGGTCAACAGCATCTGATTTTCGTGCCAGTTCAGCTTTGTATTTGACGCCTGGGTCCGCAGCTATGGTAAAGGTCGCCTTGTTGCTGTCCAGTAACGCTGAATTATAAGCTTCCGGGACATCGACATCGATGCGCAGCAGTGAATTGTCATCCACGGTGAAAAGCAGCATCTTTCCGGTATTGTCCACATAATCCCCTTTGAAAATATTTCGCGTAGTAACCACTCCGTTAAAGGGCGCGCGAACGGTGAGATAGCCGGCGATAGCGCTGTTTGCCTTTTCCGCCTCGCGGGCGGCCTGGTAGGCGGCGCTGTCCGAGCTCATTTGGTCATGTGCTACATCGAGTTCATTAGCTGCAACCGCCCCTGGCACCTGTGCTGCTTTCACCAGCCTCAGGTAAGTCGAGCGGCTGCTTTCATATTTTGCCTTTGCCGACATGCTGGTACTCCGCGCCTGCGCCTGGGCAGCATTCAGTTCAGGGGCTTCGATCACGCAAAGTATTTGGCCTTTGGTCACCTTCGAACCAATATCAACCTTGAGGTCTTTTATATACCCGGCAGTTTTAGCATAAATGTTGGCCCTGTTCAGCGGGATGATCTCTCCGGTTAACGTTAACTTTTGGCTCACAGGGCCTGTCTGTAGTGTGAGCAGTTTGACTGTCGGAGTGTCGGGCCGTTGAGAAACTGCTTTATTGTTCGCGCTCTTGTTAGAGCACGCTAACCACGTGGCCGACAATATGGTTACAAAAATTGCGGTGTATCTCATGTTCCTTTTTCTTGGGTTTCAAAGTATTTACTTGCCGGGTCGTCCGGATCAAGCGATAATTGCGGCAGCGGTTTGTTGCCAATGGCAGAGTGGTAGAATAAAGGCAGTATGACCAGACTGCTGAGCATTGAAAATAACAGGCCTCCGATAACGGCGGTGCCCAGCGGTGAAGTTTGATCGCCGCCCTCGCCTAATCCCAGCGCCATGGGCACCATGCCTGCTATCATGGCCAGGCTGGTCATCAGTATCGGCCTTACCCGGTCTGCAATGCCTTTAATATGCGGATCATCTTCTCTTTCCCTGCGATAGCGCTCGGCCTGTGTGACGAAGAGTATCGCATTTGCTACGGCCACGCCAATTGCCATGATGACGCCCATATAAGATTGAATATTTAACGTTTTACCCGTGAGCCAAAGCAATAAAAAACTACCCGCAATGATACCGGGAATGACAGAAATAATGAGCAGCGAAAGCCTGAACGACTGAAAGTTTACCGCCAGCAAGAGAAAGATAACCACAATGGCTATAATAAGCCCGTTTTGTAGTTCCTGGAAAGTCTGGCCGAATATTTCTGCCTGGCCCTGTTGCTGAACTTTCATGCCCTCGGGAAGCTTGCCGGCTCCGCTAATGATCTTATCGATGTCATTGATTGCCTGGCCCAGCGCCTTACCTTCCAGGTTAGCTGTGAGTGTGATATAGCGCTTTTGGTTGAGGCGGTCGTATTCGCCTTCAATATTAGCCATTCGCCAGGTGGCCACATCGCGCATATATATTGTCTTCCCGTTTTTGGTCGCCAAAGGAATATTGTCAACCTTCGCAGGATCGTTCATAACAAACTCCGGTACCTGCACCTGTACCTGGTAAGCAGTGCCTGTCGATTTGTCGAGCCAGTAAACGGGCTCGGTAAACCTGCTGGAAGATGTGGCGGCAACGAGTGATTTCGATGCATCGTCGACCGTCAGCCCCATTTGCCCCAGCCGTACACGGTCAAAGTCTATCTTCATCGCCGGATAGCCTTGCGGCGCGCCGTACGACACATCGCGCAGGTAGGTAAGCTGCTGTAGCTTCGTAAATATCTTTTTGGCAAAAACCCTGTCCTGTGCGAGGCTTTTGCCCAATATTCGGATCTCTATCGGCGTGTTGCCTCCCTGGCTCATTACCTGGTCGACGAGGTCGGCCGGCTCGAACGACAGGTGAACGTCAGGCATTTTTTTTGCTACTTCGTGCCTGAGCCTTTCGCGGAACCCGTCCAGGTCGATACCTGCACCCTGTATGAATTTTACTTTTAAAACACCCTCTTCAGAACCGCTTGTCCACAAGTGGATAACATTTACGGGATAACTTGATGCCTGCAAGCCAAGAAAAGCGGACGAGATAGCGATCTTACCGCCGGAAAGACTGTCGGAAATAGCAAGTACTTCTTTGATCTGTGCTTCCGTCTTTTCAAGCCGGGTGCTTTCGGGCAACCTGACCCTTACCTGGAACTGCCCGGCATCAACCCTTGGAAACAATTCTTTGCCGATGCCGATAAATAAAACCGCGGCCAAAGCGATAGATACCACCAGGTACGCCGGTACCAGGAGGTTTCCGTGGGCCGACAGTTTGCGGATGCGTTCCTGGTGCTTTTCCTTGAAGCGTTGCATCCGGCTGCTTTCATGAAACTTTTTCGCTTCATCGTGAGGGAACATCCAGTTGGCGATAACCGGCACGAAAGACTGCGATAAGATAAACGATGCGATCATGGCGAAGCCGACGGAAAGCGACAGCGGCAGGAACATTGCCTTTGGTATGCCGGACATGAAAAAAGCCGGGAAGAAAACA
>JAFDZK010000147.1 GCA_018267005.1 Bacteroidota bacterium | reverse complement strand
ACAGTTGGATTCGATGGGTGAAAGCGCTATTAAGGGCAAGATAGTTTTCTTTAACCGGCCGTTCGATGAACGGTTCATCGAAACCCTGCGCGCGTATGGCACCGCGGGCGATCAGCGCAACATGGGCCCGGCGGCAGCCGCTAAATTTGGCGCGGTTGGGGTGATCGTACGTTCACTAACCGGCAGCCTGGATAATTATCCGCATACGGGCGCGACTCGCGTCTCTCCTGATGGCAACAATATTCCGGCCGCTGCAATATCGACCAAAGCCGCTAACCAGCTAAGCCAATTGCTCAGGCAAAAGAAAGGCATTAAATTCTACTTCAAACAAAACTGCCAGATGCTGCCTGATGTGCTTTCTTACAATGTGGTGGGAGAGTTAACCGGTACGGAAAATCCGAATAAATTTATCACCGTTGGCGGTCACCTCGATTCCTGGGACCTGGCCGAAGGCGCGCACGATGACGGCACCGGCGTAATGGGTTCGCTGGAAGCAGTGCGTATTTTAAAGGCGCTCGGCTACAAACCGAAAAATACGATTCGCGCAGTTTTCTTTATGAACGAAGAGAACGGCGACCGCGGCGGCCTGAAATACGCCGAGCTTGCCGCACAAAATAAGGAAGAACATATCGCAGCGATCGAGTCGGACCTGGGTGGTTTTACGCCGCGCGGTTTTGGCTTTACGGGTTTGAGCGTCGATCAGCTTAAAAGCTTGTCTGCATGGAAAACGCTTTTTGCGCCTTATGGGTCGGACAGGCTGATCGTTGGCGGCGGCGGAAGTGATATCGGCCCGCTGCGCGAGAAAACACCGGGCGTAGTACTAATAGGATTCTCGCCTGATTCGCAACGGTATTTTGATGTGCACCACACGCCGAACGACGTTTTCGAGAATGTGAACAAACGCGAACTGGAACTGGGGGCGGCATCGATGGCCTCGCTGATCTACCTGATCGACCAGCACGGGTTCAATTAAAATACAAATTGTAAATTGCTGCACACCAACGCTTAAACTAACATAGTGTCCGAAGAAGGAAACAGTCAACCCAAAAGCGATTCATTTGCGGCTTTACGATACAGGGACTTTCGTTTTTACCTGGGCCAGCGATTCTTTTTCACGTTTGCATACCAAATGCAAACTACCGTGCTGGGGTTTTATATTTACCAGCTTACCCATAGTAAGATGGCGCTTGCTATGATAGGGCTGAGTGAAGCGATGCCCGCTGTGGGGCTGGCGCTTTACGGCGGCTATATTGCCGACAAGTACGAGAAGCGTAAAATGCTGCTGCTCATTTTTGTTGGCGTTATGTTCTCATCGCTGGTTATGTTTCTTGTTACGCTCAAAAGCATGAGCGTTTATATTCATACCTCATGGATAGTGCCCGTATTATATGCCATGATATTTTGCAATGGTATAGCGCGCGCTTTTTTCGGACCAACCGTGTTTACCATATATGCTAATAGTATTCCACGAGAACTTTATCCCAACGGAGCGACCTGGAGTTCGCAAGGCTGGCAGATAGCATCTATTTTAGGGCCTTTTGCCGGAGGTTTCGTTTATGCATTTGCCGGTGGGATTACAGGCTGCTTTATAGTTATTTTAACGTTTTTGCTGATATCTTTAATATTGGTTTACATGCTGCGCGAATACCCTGCGGTATTTGTGCCAAAAGAGAGCATATACAAAAGCCTCAAAGAAGGCATTCATTTTGTGTTTCAAACCAGGATGATGATCAGCGCAATGACCCTTGATCTGTTTTCAGTTTTTTTTGGCGGCGTTGTAGCATTATTGCCCGTATTCGCATTGGACATTTTGCATGTCGGTTCGGAAGGTTTGGGCGTAATGCGTATGGCTTCATCGTTAGGCGCGGCCCTGACCATGATCGTCATGGTAAGATTTACGCCCTTAAACAAGCCCTGGCGAAACCTGCTGATAGCGGTTACCGGATTTGGTTTATGTATCATCGGGTTTGGTCTATCCAGGAGTTTTATCCTGACCCTGGTATTTTTGTTTGGCCAGGGTGCGTTTGACAGTGTAAGCGTGATCATCCGCGGAACGCTTGTACAATTGCTAACACCTGATCATATGCGTGGGAGAGTTTCGGCGGTAAACTCTATGTTTATCGGATCGTCCAACGAGATCGGTGATTTTGAATCGGGTGTGGCCGCTCAGTTACTCGGTACGATTCCAGCGGTGTTGTTTGGCGGAACGATCACGATGCTTGTCGTGATATTCACTTATTTCAAAACGAAGAGTTTTCTCCCGCTCAAGATCAGCGATATTCATACGGTCGAAACTAAAGAACCCGAAGGCGCTTAAAGCGTTTTTACTTTTCGCCAGAACAGGTAGAACAATGCACCTAATATCGGCACGACGATGATAACCACGATCCACAATATTTTAGCCCCTTCATTAATGGAGTGCGTGCGCAGCACATTGACCAGGGTATAAAAGCTTAGAATGGCCCAAAGTGCTAGGAAGATCAGACCGAGCGTACCGCTGAACGCAGATGTTATCAGGTACATAATACAAAATTAATAAGTTTCGGCCGTGTCCTTTTCGCCAATTTGCTGCCGCCACATTGCATAGTAAAGCCCTTTCTGCAATATCAGGTCGGCATGTTTGCCCGATTCAACGATCCGTCCTTTCTCAAGGACATAGATGGTATCCGCGTGCATGATGGTTGATAAACGGTGGGCGATCAAAATTGTTATATGGTCTTTTAACACCGATACGTCGCGTATGGTTTCGGTGATTTCCTCTTCTGTTATGGAATCGAGCGACGAAGTCGCCTCGTCAAATACCAGTAGATCGGGTTTACGCAAAAGCGCCCGGGCGATGGACAGGCGTTGTTTTTCGCCGCCCGACACTTTAACCCCACCTTCGCCTATGACGGTGTCAAGACCCTGCGGCGCACGGGCCAGTAACGTTTGACAGGCAGCGCGCTGTAATGCCACCATACATTCTTCGTCAGTAGCGCCTGGGCGGACGAATAGCAAATTCTCGCGTATCGAACCCGAAAACAACTGCGTATCCTGTGTAACGAAACCTACACGCTCGCGCAGTTCGTCCAGGTCGATAGCTTTCCCCGCAATATCGTTATAGAAAATGGTGCCTTCCAGTGGCTGGTACAATCCAACCAGCAACTTAACCAATGTGGTCTTGCCTGCACCGGATGGCCCTACAAAGGCAATGGTCTCGCCGGTTTTTACCTCAAAATTGATGCTGTTCAAAGCATTCCTGTTTGCCGTCAGGTGTTTAAAGCTAACATCTTCGAAAGTTAGTTTTTGAATATCGTCTAAATGAACGGGATTTTTCGGCTTAGCTTCAATCGGTGTGCTCAAAATGCGGTTAAAGTTACCGAGCGATACTTCTGCTTCGCGCCACGACTGTATAACCGTGCCCAACTCCTGCAAAGGACTGAAAAGAAAGAACGAGTAGAATAAGAACATAAAATAACTACCCGGCGTAAGCTGATTCTTGAAGATCAAAACCAATAACAGAACGATCATGATACTCCTTACCAGGTTAACGACGGTGCCCTGCACGAAGCTCATACTCCGTACGTATTTTACTTTTGTCAATTCCAGGTCGAGTATTTTATAGGTTGTTTTATTCAGGTGCTCTATCTCCTGTTTGACCAGGCCCAGGCTCTTAACCAGTTCAATATTCCGGAGCGATTCGGTCGTTGCTCCGGCAAGGGCGGTTGTTTGTGAAACGATCTTTTTTTGTATGTTTTTGATGCGTTTGCTCAATGCCATGCTTACCAGCATGATAACGGGGATAGCCCCAAGATATACCAATGCAACCTTATAGCTAATTACAACCGCCAGTACCATAACGAACACCATACCCACCAGGCTGACGAATAACACGCTGATAAAAGAGATGATGAACTTCTCGCAATCCAGGCGCACTTTCTGCAAAATGCCCAATGTTTCGCCGCTGCGCTGATCTTCAAATACCTGGAACGGGAGTTCAAGAGAATGTTTAAGCCCATCGGCATACATCTGCGCACCGACTTTCTGCGTAATGATATTGGTATAATAGTCCTGGAAGTTTTTGGCGATGCGCGACATCATCGCCGCGCCTATAGCCAGGCCAATCCATTTGATAGAGCCATACAAACGGTAATCAAAACTGTATACCCGGTGATTAACCGGCACCATGAACCTGTCGACTACGTTCTTGGTGATCAGCGGATCGCAGAGCGAAAAGCCTATATTCAACGCGGCGAGTACAAGTGCCAGCGCTACTACCCAGCGGTGTCGTGATAAATAGGATAAAAGTAACTTCATAAGTGCCATAAAAATAAAAAAAGGGAATAAGCTAAATAGCTCATTCCCTTTAATTTGACATTATTTTGGTCGTTATACTGTCATGATGTCTTTTTCCTTGGCCTTTGCGTGCTGGTCCACTTTAATGATATATGCATCCGTCAGTTTCTGCACTTCGCCTTCGCCTGTCTTCATTTCGTCTTCAGAAACGCCTTCCGATTTCAGTTTCCTGATCTTTTCATTCGCATCTTTACGGATGTTACGTATTGCCACCTTTCCGTTCTCGGCTTCCGCATTGGCTTTCTTCACCAGGTCGCGGCGACGCTCTTCGGTCAACGGCGGTACATTGATACGGATGATCGTACCATCGTTTTGCGGGGTGACACCCAGGTTGGCATCCATGATTGCTTTCTCGATAGGGCTAAGCAACGACTTTTCCCAGGGCTGTATTACAATGGTGCGTGCATCCGGTGTATTTACGCTGCCTACCTGGTTCAGCGGAGTAGGGGTGCCGTAATATTCAACTATCAGGCCGTCCAGCATACTGGGGCTGGCCTTACCGGCGCGTATCTTTTGCAATTCACCTTCGCAATGATCGACAGCTTTTTCCATCAAAGCACGGGCGTCAGCTATCTGTTTTTTAATGAGTTCGCTCATTGTCGTTAAATTTGGTGTCAAAAATAGTAAAAAGTATCGTTTTACCTCATTAAAATGAAAGGTGTTAAATCGTAATAAAAAAGCTGTTTACAAAGCGTTTACATCCTGTGCGAGCAACCGCCTTGCTGCGCGTACCGTACTTATGAAGATGAAGCTCAGACGGATGCCGGTACAGATCAGAATGATCGTAATAATTTTATTGGGAGTTCTCATATCCTGCTCCGGGCACGAAAACGTCGGTCCAATCCAACCCGAAACTGATGCCCAGGTATTGGTTCAATCGGGTGAATGGTTTACAAGGGGCGGAACGCTGACTAAAGATGACGGCACCATGCTTGTGCTCGCGGCAAGCAACCCGTTCTTGAAAACCATACTGCTTTACAACGTGACGTTTTATGCCAACGGAACAGCGACGGATACGAACGACCCTAATGGCCTCACCCAAAACGGACTTACGTGGCAACTAAGCGGAACGCACCTGCTGGTTCATGTGAACGATAACAATACCGACAAAGTCGACGGTATGATCACCTTCCTTAGTCAAAATAAGATGGTGCTGAAGGTTACGGACTTTTATGTGTATAATGGAGTGACCTATACCGGGCTGATACAGACGTTTGGACATTAATAGTATGATGTTTGCCAATTCTTGCTATATTTATGCTTATGGTAAAACTAGAGGACATTTTGGAACTAAGTGTAGCGGAACGCATTTTAATGATCGAAAGGATTTGGGACAGTATCGATCATGATCAAATAGATTTGTCAAATTCTCAAAAAGAAGAACTCGACAGAAGACTAGCGCGGTACGAAAGAGGTGAAACGGCCTTTGTCAGTTGGGAAGATGTAAAATCGGAATTAAGATCTTACAAAAAATAATGTTTCGGTTATTGATATCCGATGAATCAAGACTCGATATACTGGAGGCATATTCCTGGTACGAAAGTAGGAGACCAGGCTTGGGCAATGATTTTGAACTTTGCTTAGAGGCGGGTTTGAATCAAATAGAAAGAAATCCATTATTGTTTCAAAAAAGATACAGACAACTTCACATCCATTTTATCGACAGATTCCCATATGGTATACATTACCTGATAGATAACGATACTGTCAAAGTGATCGGCGTATTTCATACCAGCATGAATCCGAAAAGATGGATAATTAGAACGAAAAGCAAATAAGCCTCCTTACCGCACCAGTGTCCCGATGTGCTCACCCTGGGCTATCCGCATAAAATTGCCGGGCTTGTTCATGTCGAACACGATGATGGGCAATTTATTTTCGTGGCAAAGCGTAAAGGCGGTCATGTCCATTACATTCAGGCCTTTGTCGAATACTTCCTGGAAAGTGATTTCATCATAACGTGTAGCGGTCGGGTCTTTTTCCGGATCGGCGGTATATATACCGTCAACACGGGTACCTTTCAGTACCACATCGGCTTTGATCTCGATAGCGCGCAGTGAAGCGGCAGTGTCGGTAGTAAAGTAAGGGTTACCCGTACCCGCACCGAAAATGACGATCTTTCCCAACTCCAGGTGATGCATGGCGCGGCGGCGGATATAGGGCTCGCAGATCTGCTCCATTTTGATGGCCGATTGCAGGCGCGTTTCAACACCGATGCTTTCGAGCGCATTTTGCAGCGCCATACAGTTGATCACCGTCGCCAGCATGCCCATATAGTCGGCCTGCGCACGGTCCATACCTGATTTTTCAGCACTTAATCCCCTGAAAATATTACCGCCTCCCACAACCACGGCAACCTCGATACCGGCGTCGAAAACGCTTTTGATGTCGTGTGCGTATTGTAAAACCTGTTCATTGTCTATGCCGTACTGTTTATCGCCCATCAGCGATTCGCCGCTTAGCTTGAGGAGGATGCGTTTATATTTCATGCAGGGTAGTTTGTCAAAAGTATTAATTTAAATTGAGTGTTAAAATTTTATGAAGAGGTGTATCAAAGTAACGCCCTTAATTCCGGGTCGTTTTGTGCCATATCTTGTAAGTATTTAATGGAGTCGACAGCGAGCAAATTCTTATCCGTACCTGCTTTCAGCAGTAGCTTGATACATTCCACCTGATTAAGCTTATTGTTCGAACGGTCCGAAGTAAGTTCGTGTATGGCCCAGCCTGCCGGCGTACTTTTATATGCTGTATCCAGTTGGTTAATATCAGCGCCGCTTTCGATTAGCTTTTTGACCAATTTATCCCTCCCGCAAAAGGCCGCCCAGTGAAGCGCTGTTGCACCGTCCCTTTCAAGAGCGTAAAAAATATTCGCACCATGTTCGATATAAAAAAGGCCCAGTTTTTCTGCGTGTAAACTCGCAGCAGCTATCAACGGCGTATTGTTATCGCCCTGCGCCATAAAGCCGTCGATATTTGAGCCGGCCTCCAGGAAGATTTTAGCTACTTCTATTGCCTGCTCGTCGGTTATTTTTTTTGCAAAAACAGCATCACATATCCTATGCAGCGGGTGCCCGCCTTTCGCGCCGTCATTGTCGTCAAGCATTACCCTTTCATTTGCCAATGCGGGATGAGTAGAAAGTATACGCCTTAATTCACGAAGGTTGTACTTTAACAGCTCGGATAATTTCATTGGTATCTGATTGCTCAGTTAATACGTTTTCCCGCCATAAATGTGCCTTTCAGTTCAAAAGCATCATTGAACACGGTAAAGTCGGCGTCATAGCCTTTAACAACTTTCCCTTTATTCAGTTTAGCCAGTTGCGCCGGGTACAACGAGGCCATGTTGACCGATTCAGGCAGGCTTACTTCAAAATCCTTTACGCCATTTTCCACGCACTTCAGCATGGTCAGGCATGAGCCAGACAAAGTGCCGTCGGGCAAAACATACCGGTCGCCAGTGAATTTATGCTGGTACGGGCCGTGACCGGTTTCGGTAACGGAATCGGTAATAAAGAATAATTTATCGCCAAGCTCTCGTTTAGCCAACCGCGCCATCACAAAATCGACGTGGATGCCGTCGGGTACGATGCTGGTATAAGGCCTTTCTTCGAATATAGCCGGAATATACCCCGGATCGCGGTGGTGCATTTGCGGCATGGCATTGTAAATGTGCGTTACGGCAGGTATCGGTTTATTCAGGAATGATTTGCCTTCTGTATAAGTAGCATTGCTATGACCGGAAGATAAAATTATACCGGCGTTATGCATGTAGTCGATCACTTCCTGGTCCTGCAGTTCGGGTGCGATGGTCATCATGGCGATCACGCCGTCGCCCATTTCAACCCATTTCTTAACAAGTTCCAGCGATGCTTTTTTGATGAAATCCTTATTGTGCGCGCCTCTGCGTATTGGGTTCAGGAATGGGCCCTCGAGGTGCAAACCTAAAAAGTTGCCCCTGCGTTTTTCACGGTAATCGCGGCAAACCTGTATCGTTTGCTCGATAACCTCGTCAGTGTTGGTTGAGATGGTAGGGAAAAAGCCGATGGTGCCCTGATCGAGCAGATCATTTTCCATTTGCGATAAGGTAGCCTCATCCGTATCGATGCTGAGCAAACGTCCGCCGCTGCCGTACAGTTGCAGGTCCAGGAAACCCGGGGCGATGTAGTCGCCCTCCAGGTCGATCTTCTGCGCGTCCGCTGGTACGGCCGCCTCGTCGACAATGTCTTTTATCAGTTTCCCATCAATTAATGCGGCTTTGCCTTCGGTGATCTTGCCATCCGAAACAATGCGGGTGTTGTGCAGGGCGGTTATCATAAAGCTAAGTTATAGAGGTTTATTAAAGTTCGCAACGCTCATGGTTAGAAAGGCTCACCATGACACCTCTCTTTTAGCCCCTCTCCCCTTGGAGATGGGGGTTGGGGTGAGGCCGCAAAAAAAATCCCCCTCGATAATTCGAGGGGGATTTAATATTTAAGCTCCTAAAGCTATCCGTTTAAATGCGGTAACCGTTAGTCCTTTGTCTATCGACGAAAGGAACTGCGCTACGTTTTTTGACGGGTCCTTTACAAACTCCTGGTTCAACAGGGTCGAGTCCTTATAGAATTTGTTCAGCTTGCCGGCAGCAATCTTTTCTACCATCTCTTCCGGCTTGCCTTCGGCTCGGATCTGCTCTTTTGCAATCTCCAGTTCGCGCTGAATGGTAGTTGCATCCACACCGTCCTTATCGATAGCGATAGGATGCATAGCAGCTATCTGCATCGCAACGTCCTTACCTCCTTCTTCGGCGCCGGCTACATTGGCGCTCAAAGCTACCAATACAGCCAGGCGGAAATTGCCGTGGATGTAAGCGATAACCTTTTCGCCTTCAACTACTTCGTATTTCGATATGCCGATTTTCTCGCCAATCTTGCCTGTTTTGTCTAATATAGCGTCCGCAATAGAAACGCGGCTAACTTCGGTATCGATCATTAATTGACCTAACTCATCTATGCTTTTAGGCTTGCTTTCAACGGCGCTATTGGCAATAGCGTTTCCGAAAGCGATAAATTCGGCATTCTTGGCAACGAAATCGGTTTCGCAGTTCAGCTCGATGATCACACCGCGTTTACCGTCTTCCGAAGTACGAGCGATAACTACGCCCTCGTTCGATTCACGGTCCTGGCGGCTTGCAGCCACTTTAGCGCCTTTTTTCCTTAAATAGTCGATTGCAGCTTCAAAGTCACCGTTAGTTTCGGTCAAAGCTTTTTTGCAATCCATCATACCTGCACCGGTTTGCTGGCGCAGCTTGTTTACATCAGATGCACTAATTTGTACGGTAGACATATCTTTTGATTGTTGTATGTTATATGTCGAACGTTATACGTTATCGATTGATGTACAACCTATAACGTACAACGTACAACAAAATAATTATTCTTCAGTTTTCTCAGCAGAAGCATCAGCGCCGGCCTCAGCAGCTACCCGTTTACGCTTGCCGCCTTCGGCAGCAGGTGCAGCGGAATCAGCAGCTTCAGGCTTTGCTGTGTCGGCTTTAGCTTTTGCGGCCGCGGCTTCTTTTTCAGCTTCTTCTTCCTTCTCGCGTTTGCGTTCGTCCAGCCCTTCCTCAATAGCTTTGATGATGATACCGGTGATCAGCGCGATAGATTTGGTTGCATCATCGTTAGCCGGGATCGGGAAGTCGATGTTCGACGGATCCGAGTTCGTATCCACCATCGCGAAAGTCGGGATGTTCAGCTTCAGCGCTTCCGAAACAGCGATATGCTCTTTCTTCACGTCGATGATGAACAAAGCGGCCGGCAGACGGTTCAGGTCGGAGATACCGCCCAGTAAAGTTTCCAGCTTCACGCGCTCACGCTGTATCATCAGCCTTTCTTTTTTCGAAAGGTTGCTGTAAGTACCGTCCTTGGTCAATTTATCGATGTTCGACATCTTTTTGATCGACTTGCGCACGGTAGCGAAGTTGGTAAGCATGCCACCCAGCCAACGCTCGGTTACGAAAGGCATGTTAACCGTTTTCGCATAATCGGCTACGATATCCTTTGCCTGTTTCTTGGTCGCAACGAATAATACCTTGCGGCCCGATTTTACGATTTGTTTGATAGCTGAAGCAGCTTCTTCAACCTTAGTTAGAGTTTTATTCAGGTCGATGATGTGGATGCCATTGCGCTCCATGAAAATGTACTGAGCCATTTTCGGGTCCCATTTACGGGTAAGGTGACCAAAGTGTACACCTGCATCCAGCAGATCCTGGTATGTTGTTCTTGCCATTGTTGTTTCCTCCTTAAATTAACGTTTACTGAACTGGAATCTCTTGCGTGCTTTCTTGCGTCCTGGTTTTTTACGCTCAACCATACGGTCGTCGCG
>JAFDZK010000146.1 GCA_018267005.1 Bacteroidota bacterium | reverse complement strand
GGTATAATCCGTTCTTCCGCCAAATGCGGCTGGTATGGTGTAGTGGTATTTGATAAATAATTTAATGACGCCGCCGTTTCGCTGCAGGGCTTTTGGCAGCCTGACCTGCATACGGGTGTCACTAATAACGAAGCTTACCGGCTGCAATGTTTTGCCATTGTTTACCATTACCGATTCGATCAGGTAGCCATCGGTATGCTGGTTCGGAGTGGCGGTAAAATCCGTGTAATAGTTCGATCGCGCGCCTTTCTTATACGTATTCTGATCCAATTGCAGCCATAAATATTGCAGGGCATAAGGACTGTTGTTGGTATAGTCAATATGTTCTGCAGCGCTCAGAGTTTTGCTTGTGGTATCTATGCTGGCTTTGATCTGGTAATCGGCGCGATTCTGCCAGTATTTTGGTCCGGGTTCGCCATCGGATCCATGGCGCTCATTGCCGCGCTCGGGGTAGAACGATGGCGAAAACAGGTCAGCCGGCTGATAGTTTGACATGATGGTATCAACCGTTACCGGGCGCCTTTTGCGCTGCGCTTGCGCAGATAGTACAATGAAGGTTAGTAATAGAGGTACAATGAGCTTAGTTTTCATGCGGCTTCGGTAATTATGAGGATGCAATATACAAATGATGAAGGTATTTGAAGACCATTGGGGCAAATGATTACAAAACCAAAACAACCGGCCATACAGGCTGGGTGCTCGCGAATTGAAATTTTAAATCACACTTGCAGGATTTCGTCTCATGACTTTTGGGAATAAAAGTCACCGGGCTGAATTTTTCAGCTCAAAAAATCAGGCAAATTCTGTTCCTTCAGAATCACGCCGTACGATGTGCTTACGGGTAGCGCGACCGTAGCGTTTACATCCTTTTTTGTAGTGCTTTGCCAGCCGGGAAAATCCAACAATACAGGCGATTGCCCGGTCAGTTGTGTGGAAAATAGCTGTAGAATTGAAAATGGCGAACTGTAAGAGTTGCTGTCGCATATGCCAAAGTTGGTAAAATCACTTTGCGAACTGTTGGTTGAAAGACATCGGAACCTGAAACATAATTGCGCTGGTGAACCGTTTGAAATAACGTTGTTGCATATAACAAAGTTAACCGGCAATGGAAGGTTAGCTGGGATAGAGTCTGTCTGGATGCCAATTTGTGCTACGGCGTTATCATAGCTTAAATTATTCAGACAGTTGATCTCGTGGCTGTTATGAAAATAAATGCCGTATTGCCCGCTGTTATAGACTTTATTATTTGCTACGGTTAAATTCGAGGTATTATCATCGCACATTATTCCGTTTGCCCAATTTCTTCCCATGGCGCCATCGGGCGCGCCTACGCTGTTTAACAAAATATTGTTAGAGATCGTTCTTCCGATATAAACATGCGCGCCCGTTCCGCCTACATCCGTATAAATACACCCGCCGTCGTCGATCACATAGCAGGCTGTATCCACATAATTGCTGTCGACAAAAAAGGTATCGCCAACTGCATATATGCCGCAGTAGCCCGTTCTTAGTATAGTGTTATTGGTGATGATATTATCGGATGCGGTTGTAACATTGGTTATTATAATTCCCGTATAGGCCCCCGTGCCATTCGTTCCGTCGGTGGATTGGCCCATTCCGGCTATTGAACCGGTGTTACTGATCACATTGTCAAATATATTATTACCAACAGCGTCCGACAGATATATTGCATTGTTTACACTGTCGCTGATGGTATTGTTACTGACGGTACAGGTATTAGCTGCGCCGAAATAGATAGCACGCATACCTATGCTGCTGAACACGCAGCTATTAACCTGGATGTTGGAGCTGCCTGTGTTTCCATTAATTCCGTAACTATTAGCACCCTGGAAACTGATGTCCGTAAAAACATTATAGTTTCTTGCAGCCGAAAATGACACCAGCGAGTCGGTTGCGCTTACCTGTATGGTTCCGGCCGGACCGGATGTAAACCACATGGTCAACGTCCGGGTGGTTGGATTATAGCTCCAATCGCCAGCTTTAGCCAGCGTACTCTGGTGATTCTGCACAAAAAAGCCATAGCCATTGGTGGGCGTCAATTGGTTGGTCCCTGTAGCGGTATAAGTAATCGATGTCGATGTTTCCGCAGTGATCGTTCCCCGGGTTAAACCCCAGTTGGTTTTTCGTATCACCACCTCGCCGCCGACATAAGTTGTGGGTAGCGAGCCGCTGGCAAAAGTAATTCCTGTGGTACCTGTCGAGCCGGTATAAGTAATATACCCCGTCGCCGGAAACCTGCCTAATGGCGCGATGACGTTGTTATATAACAGTACGTTGATCATGGCGGTAGGAAAATGCGTGGTATCCGTAATGGTCCAGACATTTGATGTGCCGACCTGTGTCCAGCCGGTTAACGGAACAGTATAAAGTCCGGTTATCAGCGGGTTTACGCCGGTGCCATAGGCGCCGAAGGTGATCGGGCTGTTGTTGGCGCCGCTTTCGCCGATGGTTAAAACTCCGCCGGCGTGGCCCGACGCGGTATCCCAGGTGTTCCATACCCCGCCACGATTGAATAAAACGGTGTCGCCTGCTGTAAGGACTTGCGTGGAAACCCGGGTTAGCGATTTCCAGGCCGCGCCGGGAGAGGTGCCGGCATTCGTGTCGGCGCCCGCTGCTGAATCAACATAATAAGTGGCCATTTGATGAAAAATTTAAGGTTTAACGACAATAATTGTTTTGCAGAAGAGAAATAAATATCGCAAAAATAATGATTGCAATTAAAGTTTTGATTATCAATAGATTTTAACTTTTATTGATAACTTATTCCATCATTTCGGCCAGCACGCCTTCTTTAAGCGAGTATATGCTGAGCGCGACATTCCGGATACCAAGCCGGTGAATAATGTAACGCGTAACCACTGACGAAACTACGATCATATCCACCCGTACGGGAATGATAAGTTTATTGGCTTCACGTTCGGAGTGTGACGAGGCGATGAGTTTGCCGGTTACCTGCAATAACTCGTCAAGGTGGAATGGGTAATGTTTTATTTTGGTGAGATCAAAATTGTCGCTCCGCTCTGACTCGATCAGTTCGGCAAATGTTTCGAAAGAACCCGACGATCCGATAAGCTGTTGCACCGGCATCTTTTTAATGGCATCAAACAGGCTCGTAAGTGTATTTTCGAGGTAAACATTTATTGCTTCAACTGCATCAGGTGGGATCGGGTCGGTGCGATGAAAGCGTTCCATCAATCGTGCCGCGCCTATCTCGAAACTTTGTTTCCAAAAAAGATGGTCCTTATTGCAAATAATGAACTCGATGCTGCCCCCGCCGATATCGATAACAAGCGCGTTTTCATCGGTCAGTAGCCCGGTTGCTTTGATGCCCTGGTAAATAAGCTCAGCTTCTTTGTCGCCGCTGATGATTTCGATCTCAATACCCGTTCCGGCCTTTACTTGTTGAATGAAATCCTGGCCGTTTGAAGCATTGCGTACAGCCGATGTGGCTATTGCCCTGATTTTTTGAGCACGATGATGATCAATCTTACTCTTAAATTCTTTCATCGCGTTCAGGCCGCGTTCAAAAGCCTCAGGCAGAATGACGCCCTTACTGATACCGCCTTCGCCGAGCTTTACAGCAACCTGCTCGCGCACGATCTCATGAAGATCATTCATTGTGCCCTCAGCGATGAGCAAATGAAAAGTATTGGTGCCGAGGTCCATTACCGCAAAAACTCCAAAGTCCGCTGTGCCCCCCGAAAGGGGAGATGTTGTGTTTGTCATTGACCGAATTTAATGAAGGTTTGTTCTCCCCTTCAGGGGGTAGTGGGTTACTCCTTATAAAAGAACCATTTGGCCAATTCTTTAAAGTTGGTCTTTTTACCGTACATCAGAATACCTACGCGGTATATCCTTGCGGCGACATAAGTGCAGCATACAAAGCCGACCACCATCAGGCTCATGGATAATCCCAATTGCCAACCCGGCACATGAAAAGGTATCCGCACCATCATGGCTACCGGCGCTGTGAAAGGTATGATGGACAGCCAAACGGCCAGCGTGCTGTCGGGGGCCTGGAATAAATATGATACCGATAAAATATAAGTAAACAACAGCGGCAGGGTTATGGGAAACATGAACTGCTGCGTTTCCGTCTCGCTGTCGACTGCCGAACCTACGGCAGCAAAAAGCGCACTGTAAAGTAAGAAACCGCTTATCCAGTAAAACCCAAAGCAGGCCAGTTCGTAGCCGGCGCTCGAAGCCATCGTATGAATAAATTGATAGGTCGAGTTTTGTGCCGTCACATTGTGTCCTACCATATTACTTACCAGGTATGACAGGACGATCCACAGCGCAAACTGCGTAAGCCCTACTAACCCTACACCGATGATTTTGCCGGCCATCAACTGAAACGGTTTTACCGATGAAACGATCACCTCGATAATGCGGCTGGTTTTTTCTTCGATCACGCCGCGCATTACCTGGGCGCCGTAAATGAACAGCGACATGTAGATCAATATCGCACCGGCAAAAGCCAATGCGTAGGCCGAACCGATGCTGGTACTTTTGTCGCCCTCGGCGGTCATTTCCACCGTTTTAACAACCACGTTGCTTTTAACCCTGTGAAGCTGCGCGGTATCGATGCCCATCTTTACTAAACTGTCGCCGGACACGATGCTATTCATTTGCTGCTGAATATCATCGGACAAGGCGAGCGTATTTTTTTTCTTCGCGTACAGTTCCGAACTATCCTTTTTTCCGGCCGGGATAAATAAGGCGACATCATCATCGTTCAGCGACGCTTTAACCGCATTGAGCGATTGGTCGGGATAGTTGAATTTCAGGGTTTTTGTATTGGCAAATTTCCCTTTGAACTGGTGGCTGTTGTCGATAACGTTGACTATATGTACGGTTTGATCCTTGTTATTGGCCAGGTAGGCTATCGTGCCGAACATGCCGGCAAGAAGCGCTGGCACCAATAAGGTCATGATGATGAACGAGCGTTTTCTTACCCGGGTAACATATTCCCGGTGTATAATGAGGAAGATTTTGTTCATGGTCAGGCAGATTTTTTATTCACTTGTTCAACAAATATCTCGTGCATGCTGGGGATTACTTCCTGCAGCATATTGATGCGTACTTTCGGCAGCAGGTATTGCAGGATGTCATTCGAGTTTTTGCCTGCGCCCAATTTAACGCGCATGGTAAAACTGTCCTCGCCTGCAACCTCATCCAATATTTCGTAAGGCTGCCTGGTATCTGCATCGATCCTGCCGCCCACATACTCAACCAGGTAAGTATCGTTGCGATAAGCATTTTTGATATCCTTTATCCGGCCATCGAGTATCTTATGCGACAGGTTGATCAGGGCTATCGAATCGCAAAGCTCCTCGACCGACTCCATGCGGTGGGTAGAGAAAAGGATGGTTGCGCCTTTCTGGTTCAATTCCAATATTTCGTCCTTGATCAGGTCGGCGTTTACCGGGTCGAAGCCGCTAAAAGGCTCGTCGAGAATGATCAGGTCTGGTTCATGCAGCACAGTGGCCACAAACTGCGCTTTTTGCTGCATCCCTTTTGACAGTTCTTCGATCTTTTTCTTCCACCAGGTTTCCATGCCGAGCTTTTGAAACCAAAGTTTCAAACGCTTAGTTGCTTCGGCGCGGCTAAGGCCTTTCAGCCTTGCGAGGTAGATCATTTGTTCGCCGATCTCCATTTTTTTATAAAGACCGCGCTCTTCGGGAAGGTAGCCTATGCGTTCGATGTGCGATTGATCGAGCTTTTGTCCGTTGAAATAGATTTCGCCCGAATCGGGCGCTGTGATTTGATTAATGATGCGTATGAGCGAGGTTTTGCCGGCGCCGTTCGGACCAAGCAGCCCGAACACTTGTCCGCTTTCCACCTCAATGCTCACATCCGTCAGGGCTTTGTGCCCGGCATATTGTTTTTCGATGTGGCGTATGCTTAGCATGTATAGATCAGTTTTTGTAATTGGATACGGTGAGTGACTTTTTGTTACCGTAAAGTTATCATTTTAGGGATTTGTTGATATCTGCGAAGTGGTTTTCAAAAGATTATTGACCTGAAGGATAATGTAAAGTATAGCTAAAACAGGAATAAGATCTATAAATCCGATAAATACGCCGGGGCTGGGATGATGCCTGCCGGAAGTGATCGGTAAAAATGCAAGGCTGAATTTAAGTAATATACTTCCAAACAATGCTACACCCAAAATACGGAAACCGCTTTTGATCATTTTATGCTTGACGTGGAAGGCGTAGACCGCAACGTAGATAGTGATTACACCCATCAATATACCAAGTCCCTCTATTAACATCCCGAAAAGTGCGGTAAAAGAGCAGATGTAGTTTACTAATTGCAGCCCCAAAAATATACTAAATGGAGTTTGTACAGATATGCTTTCGCCGGTAAATTGTATGATGCTGACCAAATACCATAACATCGTTAGGTAGCTAATTTCGTCGATCATGTGCAAGCCGTAATCAGCTACCGTATCGAGCCCCACCGCATTGATCCTTGCAAGCGTCAGCAGAAACAACAGGCTAATATTCGCAATGCTTATCATTACCATTCGTCGGTTGTTAGCCGGGGTGACTTTCATTTAGGTTATGGTTAATTGATTCGTTATAAAAATAATAATTTAGTAACCACCAATTATAAAATCATAATGAATTGTAAAGTGTTCCTTTTCTGTATAGGTGTGCTGTTCATGGCGAACGCAAACGCTCAGCATAAGCATCCCGTTCGTATTATTTTTGACAGCGATATGGGCCCCGATTACGACGATGTCGGCGCCATAACCATGCTGCACGCTTTTGCCGATAAAGGTGAGGCTAAAATACTGGCAACCATGGCCAGCACCAAATATGCGGATGTCGCAGGCGTTTTGAATGTGTTCAATACTTATTTCAACCGGGCCGGTTTGCCGGTTGGCGTACCTAAAGGCAATGCCTTGGAATTACGCGACTGGCAGCACTGGACCGATAGCCTCCTCGCAAAATACCCGCATCAAATAAAGAACAACAGCGAGGCCTGGGACGCGGTAAAACTGTACCGTAAGTTATTGGCCTCGCAGCCCGATAAGAGCGTTACCATCGTGACGGTGGGTTTCCTGACCAATCTTTCCAACCTGTTAAATACCGGCGCTGACGAATATTCAAAACTGAGCGGCAAGGAACTTGTCGCAAAGAAAGTAAAGCTGCTGGTGTCTATGGGAGGGAAGTACCCGGCAGGGTCCGAATTTAATATCATGAAGGATGCCAAAGCCTCGCAGAATGTTTATGGGAACTGGCCCGCACCGGTCATTTTCAGCGGCTTTGAAATAGGCGAGAAGATATTGGCTGGCTTGCCCTTAATTCATAACGCGTCTATCAAAAACGATCCCGCTAAAGACGCATTCCGGATAGCGATACCCCAGGCTAAAGAAGACTCACTCGGCCGTAAAAGCTGGGATGAAACCGCCGTGCTGGTGGCCATAAAAGGATACTCACCTTATTATACCCTGCATCGCGGTCATATCAAAATAGCTGACGATGGACAGAATACCTGGGACGATAATGGTAAAGGCCAAGCTTACCTGGTTGAAAAGATCGATCACCATGACGTTGAGAAATTGATCAATAAGTTGATACAGCACCAGCCTGTTGAGGTGAAAGCAGAAAGACTAAAGAGAAAATAAAAGTGATACCAAGCTTGTCGAAGCATGAGCGTTTGGCCTTCTCCACACGATCCTTCGACAGGCTCAGGATGACAGCGTGCATTAAATTAAAAAGCCCGAAATCAACCTGATCCCGGGCTTTAAATCTTTCGGATTTATGCGGACTTTCCGACTCCCGGACTTTATTCAAAATACTCCTTCATCCGTTCGAAGAAACTTTTCTCATTTTTACCCGGACTCGGTTTAAAGTTCGGCGAGTCTTGCAGTTTTTCAAGCAGTTCGCGTTCTTCGCGGCTTAATGCCTTTGGCGTCCAGATATTGATATGGATCAGTTGGTCGCCGCGGTGGTAAGAGTTCACTTCGGGAACGCCTTTGCCTTTCAGTCGCAATATTTTACCGCCCTGCGTGCCCGGGTCGATCTTGATCTTCGCTTTGCCGTCTATTGTCGGTACTTCGACGTTAGTGCCCAGCGCTGCATCGATAAAGCTTACGTGCAGGTCGTAAATAACGTTGTTGCCGTCGCGTTTTAAGGTTTCGTGCGGAATCTCCTCGATCAGGATGATCAGGTCGCCCGGAATGCCGCCCCGCGGTGCAGCGTTGCCCTTGCCGCCCATGCTCAACTGCATTCCTTCGCTTACGCCGGCAGGTATGTTGATGCTGATCAGCTCTTCGTCGCGCACTACGCCTTCGCCGTGGCAAACGGTACATTTGGCCGTTACCACCGTGCCTTCGCCATTACAGGTAGGGCAGGTGCTCGTAGTCTGCATCTGGCCAAGAATAGTATTGGTTACCCGGCGAACAGCGCCCTGGCCGCCGCAGGTTTTACAGGTTTGCACCGACGAGCGGTCCTTTGCACCGGTACCGTCGCAGGTTTTACAGGTAACCTGCTTATTTACCTTTATCTTCTTTTCCGTACCGTTGGCTATTTCTTCAAGCGTTAGCCTAACCTTGATGCGCAGGTTGCTGCCGCGCTGCACCCGCCGGCCGCCGTTTTGCCTGCCGCCTCCGAAAAATCCCTCGAAAGGACTGCCGCCACCGAAAATGTCGCCAAACTGGCTGAATATGTCTTCCATATTCATACCGCCGCCGCCAAAACCGCCGCCATTAGCCGATTGCGCGTTCGCAGCATGGCCGAACTGGTTGTAACGCTGGCGCTTGTCGGGGTTGCTCAGCACCTCGTAAGCTTCGGCCGCCTCCTTAAACTTTTCCTCTGCCTCCTTATCACCCGGATTTTTGTCGGGGTGGTATTTGATGGCCATCTTGCGATAAGCCTTCTTTATTTCTTCGGCATCGGCGCCCCTGGCGACGCCCAGTACGTCGTAATAATCTCTTTTTGACATTTATACTTTTATATCGAATCTTGAAATTTCGATTTCGGATTTATTCGAACAGTAAATTCGAATTAAACATCCAAAATTTGAAATCAATTAATTTCCTACCACAACCTTCGCATGGCGTGCCACCTTATCGTTAAGGTAGTAACCCTTTTCCACTTCGTCGATCACCTTACCCTTCTGGTCGTCACCGGCAGGTATGTTCGTTATCGCCTCGTGCAGTTCAGGGTCGAAATCAGTGCCGATCGACGGCATTTCTTTCAGGCCTTTTTGTGCCAATGTGTTTTTCAGCTTTTGCTGTATCAGCAAAACACCTTCTTTTACGGAATTTACATCGGTGGTGTTTTCCATCGAACGAACAGCGCGGTCGAAGTCGTCCAGGACAGGCAGCAGCGACACGATCACATCTTTGCCGGCGGTTTGCAGCAATTCTGCGCGTTCTTTAGTCGTACGGCGACGGAAATTATCAAACTCGGCATATAAACGCAGGTATTTGTCGTTTGCCAGCGCTACTTCCTGTTTCAAAAGCTGTTCGGGGGTTTCCTCTTCGGTTTCCACCTCGTTTCCTTCTGTTGCAGGCATGTCATCCGTCATATTTTCAATATCTTCTTCTTTCTTTTTTTTCTTTAGCATATCATTCATATTCATGATCCGGTACCGCAAATCAAGTATCCTGCCAAGGCCTAAAAGGCGACAAGCTGACAGTCCAGGAATTTTTTAGTGTAATATATGACATCATTTAATGGCAGTAGCAGCAGGCGTGGCAGTTTTGAATAAAAGTAAAATGACTTACTGCCGCTCCTTCTTGAAACAGTTGCTATAAAAATCAGGCTATCTGTACATCTTCTATCACGCGGCCGCTTTCGCATTTGATGATGCGCGAAGGGAAGGTGCGTATGATGTGATAGTCGTGCGTAGCTATTAAAACAGCGGTTCCGGCTAACTGGATCTGCTTGAGCAACAGTACAATTTCTTCCGAAGTTTCCGGGTCGAGGTTGCCGGTAGGCTCGTCGGCCAGGATGATCTCCGGGTCGTTCAGCAAAGCGCGGGCGATGACTACGCGCTGCTGCTCGCCGCCGGAAAGCTCGTGCGGCATTTTTTTAAGCTTCGAGCGCAGGCCCACTTTTTCCAGTACGTCCAGCGTGCGTTCGGCTATCAGCTTTTTGTCTTTCCAGCCGGTGGCCCTCATTACAAATTCAAGATTCGCTTCTACGGTACGGTCCGTCAGCAACTGGAAGTCCTGGAAAACGATCCCCAGCTTGCGGCGCAAAAAGGGTATATCCTTGCTGGCGATGTCCTTTAGCTCATACCCGCAAACGTGCCCCTCGCCGGATTTGATCGGCAGGTCGCAATAAATGATCTTTAACAGGCTGCTTTTGCCCGAACCGGTTTGCCCGATCAGCCATACGAAGTCGCCTTTGTCGATATGCAGGTTAACATGGGTTAATACCGGGTGACTTTGCTGAAAAATATCGACCCCGGTAAGTTTTATAATAGAATTTCCGATCATTTTATAATTCTAATTTTAGGATCTGGCCGAAAGGCAGGTCCTTTACAATATTCATAATATATTCCGCCTTAGGGCCCAAACCGACCTTTTCAAGCGATTTTTCCGGCCTGTCGACTCTGAAATATGCCAGCAACGTGAACTGGTCGTCGCGCAACTGCACATAATCCGGTATTTTGGCAACGCCCTTTACTTTGATGATATACATTTTGAGGTTAAAGGTAAAAGGATAAAGGTTAAAGGCTCATGCGGATTCTACCTTTCACCTTTTACCTTTC
>JAFDZK010000145.1 GCA_018267005.1 Bacteroidota bacterium | reverse complement strand
GACGCATAATTATGCGTCTCTATGGGTTTAAAAATATTTCTTCCTTTATCTCTGGAATTATTCCTTTTTCCCTCGCCGTATCAAATAACAGATTGATGGCTTTGCGGCCCTCTTTGCCCAGGTCAAGCGAATATTTGTTCACATACAGTTCGATGTGCTTGTACATTACCTCTTCGCTCATTTCCTGAGCGTGTGAGCGGATAAATTCCAGTCCTGATTTTGGATTGGCAAAAGCAAATTCGACCGATTTTTTCAAAATCCTGTTGATCTTTTGCCGGACATCTATGGGCAATTTTCTGTTAGCAACGATGCCGCCCAGCGGAATAGCACAGCCGGTTTGCTTTTCCCAGTAATCGCCCAGGTCGATGATCTTTTTCAGGCCTTTATTTTGGTAGGTAAAACGGTTTTCGTGGATGATTAAACCGACATCGATCTTTTCCTCAAGTAAGGCGTCTTCGATTTCGGAGAACACCATTTCCTGTTTGTTAGTTGCTTGTGGCAAAGCAAGACCAAGCAGAAAATTTGCAGTTGTATATTTTCCGGGAATTCCGATTATTAGATTCGAGATTTGAGATTTGAGATTTGAGAAATCGCCAAAGTCCTTTTTGGTGATCAATAAGGGACCGACTCCAAAGCCCAGCGCGCTTCCGGCATCAAGTAAAACATATTCTTCTACCACATAAGCAAAAGCATGGTAGCTCAGCTTGGTGATGTCCAGCTCGCCCCGAAACGCCTTTTGGTTCAGTGTTTCTACATCATCATAAAACACTTCAAAATCCAGTCCCTCGGTGTCGATCTTATGGTGGATCAGCGCATCGAAAATAAAAGTATCGTTAGGGCAGGGCGAAAAGCCCAGGGTTAATTTCATAATTAGCTATTTGTCTAGCAATCTCCGGTGATAATTTACCTGTCCAAGGTGGTAGCCGAGGTGCGTTGCCAGGTGGGCAAGAAAATAACCTGTTGTATCGCCTTTGGCAAATACCACGATAGGAAATTCAGTTGCCAATTGTTCGTCGGTGATCTTGTCCATCACTTCGCCGATCATCGCTATCGTTCCTTCTATCTTTTGCACCAATTCTGTGCGGGGAACATCCTTCAGTGAAAACTCCAGGTCGCGCTGGCGAACATAGCCCGTGTTGCCGAGCACTGTACCTATAAAGTGATTCAAATTGCCTACCAGGTGCAGGCAAAGATTACCCGCTGAATTACTGATCCCATCTGCAACGATCCAGATATTACTTTCCGAACGATAGGCTTCAATCTCGGTTTTCAGTTTTTCGAGGTCGCGAATGAGGAGCCTCTTTAAGATTTCCTGCAACATGACGTTTATTTGAGGGGTGAATCTTTTCGTGTGAAAATATCCTCTGCAAATGTATTCAGATTTTTAATGGCCAACCCTATCTGCCAGCCGTCACGGTTGCGCTTTTCGACATAATTTGACACAGCCCTGATCTGCACACACGGTATGCCGGCTTGTTTGCAGGCGTAAAAAAAGGCAGCGCCTTCCATACTTTCAAGTTGCGGGCTGATGCGCCTGGAAAGTTTCTGAATACTTGTTTCGTTGCCATGAACGGTGTTGACGGTTACAGCCGACGCCTTTCTTATTCCCAGGGAGTCCGGCAGGGCGTACGTCGGTCTGAATGCACTTTCGCCAAAGCCAAGCTGATCGATGGTTATAAACGATTCATCATCTTCCGCACCTAACTCGGAAAAGTGATCCGCAATAACTTCCACCACTTCGCCTAATGCGATATCGCGGTCGAAGCTGCCGGCTACGCCCAGGTTAATGGCGAGGTCATATTGGTTTGTCGCAAAGTGCTTTCCCAGTTTATAGGCCGTAGCCACCATTCCCACGCCCGTAATCAGGCTACTGATCTGATGGCGGTTCAAGGCATCCCGCAGTTCGCAGCCAATATGAGTGCCCTGGTCGCAATCGTACACGGCGAAGCGCAGATCGGCTATCAGTTTTCCGATCTCGGCTTCGGTAGCGGCAACAAACAGGATGCGCATAATGGCTTTATTTTGACAACTAAGGTAAACAATCCGCAGTTTTTTGTTTTGTATATTTGCGGCAATTACTGATATGATGATCTATATAACACGGAAAGAGCATTTTAACGCTGCGCACCGTATGTATCGCGAAGAGTGGAGCGCCGAAAAAAATGTCGAGGTTTTTGGCAAATGCGCAAATCCCAACTGGCACGGGCACAATTACAATCTGTACGTGACGGTAAAAGGAGAGATCACTCACGCCACCGGCTACCTGATAGACCTGAAAGAGTTGAAAGTGATCATCAACGAGTATGTGATCGAAAAGCTCGATCACAAAAATATCAACCTTGATGTACCTTTTATGCAGGGTAAAATGGCTTCGACCGAGCTGCTTTGTATCGAAATATTTAACCAATTGAAAGGCCCAATCGAAGCGCACGAAGGTGTGTTTTTGCATTCGGTAAAATTGTATGAAACCGAAAATAATTCGGCGGAGTACTTTGGCGACTAAAACTTAGCGATGAGCAAGAACAATAGCTACCCCGACCGCGATGCGGGCATCGACGGGTACAAAAAAATAGACCGGTACAATACCGGGCTGATCGATAGCCTGAGCGGGCATTACAAACAAGTTCTGGAGCAGATAGGGGAAGATCCTACGCGCGAAGGTTTATTAAAAACGCCTGAAAGGGTAGCTAAAGCCATGCTTTTCCTCACACAAGGGTATGACCTGAACGCTGAAGAGATACTTAAGTCGGCCATGTTCAAGGAGGAATACAGCCAAATGGTGGTGGTAAAAGACATCGAGGTTTATTCAATGTGCGAGCACCATATGCTGCCGTTTTTCGGCAAGGCGCACGTGGCTTATATACCTAACGGACATGTGGTTGGTTTAAGCAAAATTCCGCGCATAGTGGATGTATATGCACGCAGGCTGCAGGTACAGGAGCGCCTGACGAACGAGATCAGGGACTGTATCCAGCAAACGCTAAACCCGTTGGGTGTCGGTATCGTGGTGAAATGCCGCCACTTATGCATGAGCATGCGCGGCGTACAAAAACAAAACTCCGTTACTACCACTTCAGCCTTCAGCGGCGAATTTTTTAAGGAAAAAACACGCACGGAATTTTTAAATTTGATTTCAGCGAAGTTAGGTTAGTGATTTGTGATCAGTTAATTGTGATTAGGAAAGCCGCAATTACTGAGAAAGAAAGCTTCGCCAGATCACCGGTCACCAGTTAACCAATCACCAACTATGAAAGCATATCTATTTCCCGGGCAGGGCGCCCAATTTCCAGGGATGGGCAAAGACCTATACGAAAAGTCGGAACAGGCCCGCCAATTATTCGAAAAAGCCAATGAGATATTAGGTTTCCGCATTACCGATGTGATGTTCAACGGAACAGACGACGACCTGAAGCAAACGAAAGTAACCCAACCGGCTATATTCCTGCATTCCGTGGTGCTGGCTAAAGTATTAGGCGACGATTTTAAACCCGGCATGGTAGCAGGGCATTCCCTTGGCGAATTTTCGGCATTGGTAGCGGCAAACGCTTTATCGTTTGAAGACGGGCTGAAATTGGTTGCCGCACGAGCCAATGCCATGCAGAAGGCTTGTGAAATACAGCCTTCCACAATGGCTGCTATTTTAGGTCTGGACGATTTTACCGTAGAGGACGTTTGTGAAAGAGCGACCGACATAGTAGTTCCGGCGAATTATAATTGTCCCGGGCAATTAGTCATATCGGGCACCATAGCCGGTGTAGACTATGCCTGCGAAAAGCTGCTTGCCGCAGGCGCCAAGCGTGCACTAAAGCTGAATGTCGGCGGAGCTTTTCATTCGCCGCTCATGCAGTCGGCAAAAATGGAACTGGAACATGCCATCGCTCACACAGCGATCAACGAGCCGGTTTGCCCTATCTACCAAAACATAGATGCGAAGCCTTATACCGATCCCGAAAAGATCAAACACAACCTGATAGAACAACTAACCGGACCGGTGCGTTGGACCCAGATCGTGATGCATATGCTCGAAGACGGCGCGACATCGTTCACAGAAGTGGGCCCCGGCAACGTACTGCAGGGGTTAGTAAAGAAGGTCGACCGGGCGGCAGCTACCACCAGCGCAACTTTCGGCGAGTGAGAAATTAACAAAGCCATCCAAACCTAAAACGGATGGCTTTGTTTTTTAAATCGTATTTTTATACCTCCCTTTTGACACATTGACGACCACGGAAAAAATACGACTAATGCTTGGCGTTTTATTCGCCAGCCTGTTCGCGACGGCCATTATTGTTCAAAAAACCTATACACCAAAAAATAATTTATTCCAGACAGCGCAGACGCTGGAAGACAGGCTGCATAAAAAGGAGGAATTTGTAAACAAAACCCTCAGCGACAAAGCGGCCTTTGAAAAGCTAAAAACGCTTGACCAGGACGAACACGAAGCGCTTAACGCAATACAGGACTTTACCACCGGGCAAAACATTTGGTTAGTAACATTTAAAAACAAACAGCTTGCATTTTGGAGCGGCATAAAGATCATTCCGGGAAAACCGCTGTCAATAAAGGAAGGCTTTTCTTTTCTGCATGAAAATAATGGCTACTACGATGCCATCAAAAAAACAGAGGGCAATTTTATCGCCATATTTTTGATACCGGTAAAGCTTAACTACCCTATACAAAATCAGTTCCTAAAGAACACTTTTGCGAAAAACCTGCTTACGGACAACAATATTCAAATAGCCGACTTTTCCGACAATAATGTTTACGAGATACACAGTATCGACCACAGTTATTTGTTTTCGGTAAAAGTGAACCCCGACGAGGTAAGCCATAAGTTCTTTTATTTCGAGGTGATCGTTTGGGTGTCGTGCTTGCTTGTGCTCTGCCTGATTGTCCATAGCTTTAGCAACCAGCTTGCACGCCAGGGACACGTTCTCATAGCGATCTTTACCGTTGCCGTCTTCATTATAGCTATACGTTTCATCAACCTGCATTATCACTGGCCCGACTTTCGATACAAACCGCAGCTTTTTAACCCCGATGTTTATCATTCAGGCTACATTTATCCAAGTTTCGGCGACTTCTGCATCAATATCCTGGCAATCACCTGGTTTGTCACGTTTGTATACCGCCATCGCGAAAAGCTTGTCAGTCCGCTCCATTTCAGGGTTACCGGTTATATGGCTACCATGATCTGCGCGATCATACTTGTTGTGAGCTCGGCACTGCTGCTAAAGCTCTTCTATGGCCTGGTGATGTACTCCAAGATCAACTTTGATGTAAATAATGTGCTAAATCTGACCCGTTACAGCGTGCTTGGCGTTTTAATGGTTTGCTTCGCCTTTCTTATCTTTTACCTGCTGATAGAGATATCCCTGACCATTTGCAGACGGTTAACCATACCCATCCGGCACCAGGTGGTTATACTGCTGGCAGTGATAGCGGCGGTCACTGTGGCATCCATCCTGCGCGATGGCCAATTTACCTTCTTTTATGTACTTTGGGCAGTATGGGTGCTGATACGGGGACATGCCTACAAGTATCACAACGCAAAACTTCGTTCGGGAGCATTAGTCAGTATCATCGTAGTCTGCGCGCTGGTATCGGCCATCAAGCTCAATCATTTTCTATCGCTCAAAGAAATAACTGCCCGCGAAGATTTTGCCCGCAAACTGCAAAGAGCGGACGATACTGCGGCTAACAATATCTTTAAGAAGATCGAGAACAAAATAACCACCGACTTCTTCACCAGGAAATATCTTAGCGATACGGCCTATAGCATTGATTTTCTTAAAAACTATTTACAGAAACGCTATTTCGTAGGCCACCTGGCCAGGTACGATCTGAATGTCTACGGCTATGATAGCCGGTCGAGACCATTATCGAAGAAAAATTACGATTTAAGCGTATTTCGTGAGCTGGTAATGTACAGCGCCAGTAAGGTCTCGGATTATTTTTATAGCAGCATAAACTCCTTTGAACAAAAAAATTATTTCGCGATACTGCCTGTATACCGCGATGATGCATTGCTTGGGACGATTGTAATTGAGCTGAAGTCAAAAACGCTGCCTGAAGAAAATGCCTTCCCCGAATTGCTTGCAGAAGGGCCGCCGGATAAAAATGACGAGTCTAAAGATTACTCCTATGCTTTTTATGTCGATAATAAGCTTACCGGCCAGAACGGCAAATATGTATATAGCCTTACCAATCACGAGTTTAAGGGGCAACTAAAAAAATTTATATTTAAAACTACGCCGCCTGCCGAACCGTCGAGATTCATCTTTTGGACCACTTATAACCACCTGATCTATCAATCCAACAATCGCAACCTGATCGTCGTGAGTAAGGAGGAAAACGTGGTGATCGATAATATCACATCAGTTACTTTCTTTTTTATCGTCTTTCTGATCTTTAGTGTGCTGATCATTATCACCCGCTGGTTTTGGCGGCGCATCAGGGTGATGTACGTCCAGGATAACTATTTCCGCTGGTCGCTCAGCTTCAAATTCGATAAAATACTTTATAAGACGCGTATCCAGCTTTCGATAGTTTTTGCCGTGGTTGTAACGCTGGTGCTGGTTGGTATCATTACTTATATTTCAATCGTCGATCAGTACGATGAGCAGCAGGAAAATATGATCGGCAGCAAAATCGCCCGGGTTGCCAAGGCTTTCGAGGAAGCAAAATATTTCGGTCTTTTTAATAAGATTACGGACAATAACCAGCTGGAATTCGATGAATTTGCCAAAAACTATTCTGCCGACCTCACCCTGTTCAGTATGGACGGAACCGAGCTTATTTCAACACAGCCGAAAATCTATGACGACAAGTTGCTTGCCCGCCGAATGAACGCCCGGGCCTACATATTTTTAAATAGGCTTCAAAAATCGGGGTTCATCAACAATGAGATAATCGGCGACTTGAATTATAAAGCGGCTTACGTTCCGGTAAAAAACGAGCAAAAGCATATAACCCTGGGATACATGCAATTGCCATATTTCGCCAACGAGTCGGACTACAAGGAACGTGTAGGTTCATTATTGAACGCGATGATCAATATCTATGCGCTCATCTTTATAGCTATCGGTTTGCTTGCGATCATTATCGCCAGGCAGATAACCAATCCGCTTAATATCATACAATACAGCCTGAGCAAAACCATTTACGGCCAAAAGAACGAGCCTATAAAATGGGAACGCGACGACGAGATAGGCGCGTTAATCAAAGAATATAACAACATGATCGCCGCGCTTGAGCAGAGCGCGCAAAAACTCGCGCAATCTGAAAGGGAAAGCGCATGGCGCGAAATGGCCAAACAGGTGGCTCACGAGATTAAAAACCCGCTTACGCCCCTGAAGCTTGGTCTGCAACTGCTGGAGAAGTCTTGGAAGGATAAAGATCCCAGGTTCGACCAAAAATTTGAAAAGTTCAGCAAATCATTCGTCGAACAGATCGAAAGCCTGTCATCTATAGCCTCCGAGTTCTCGGCGTTTGCTAAGATGCCTGAAACCAGGATTGAACGTATGGATATTTTCAGCGTGTTAAGCCAGGTAGTAACCGTTTTCCGGCAAATGGATAATGTCCGGATCTCGTACCAGGCGCCGGACGATCCGTTTTTTGTCAATGCCGACCGCGACCAGCTTTTGCGCTGCTTTAACAACCTGCTGAAAAATGCCATTGAAGCGATGCCCCAGGACCGGTCGGGCCTGATAGAGATCAATTACCTGGTGAATAACCAACGTGTCCAGCTAAGCATTAAAGATAACGGCATTGGCATTGCCGAAAATCTGCGGGAAAAAATATTTGAGCCCAACTTTACCACCAAGAGCTCAGGAACCGGGCTCGGGCTGGCCTTTGTTAAAAACTCCATTGAGAACGCAGGCGGTAAGGTATGGTTTGAAACTGCGTTGGGGGCCGGCACAACATTTTATGTAAGCCTGCCCGAAGCTGCATAAAAAACAAAGTCCCGCTGATATGCCAGCAGGACTTAAATATTTTCTATCGTTTAAGCTTATTTCAGTGTAACGGAACCCTGCCCCATTGTTGAACCGTCGGAATACAGCAGAACCGTGTAAGTCCCTTTCTGGAATGGAGGATTGGTTGGGCTTTTCCAGTCGACGGTAAACGTGCTGTTATCATTTTTAAAATCAATGGAAGTCTTGTAGGTATATTGCAGGTCCTGGCCATCGGCGGTGAAATTTCCTGAATTGGCCGCATCAGTTACCAGGTTGCCGGTGGGGTCGAGCACACGCAGGTAAACGTCGTGCAGGGTTTTGTCTGCAAGCGTATTGGGCGCAACGGTAAAGTTTATCTTCAACTTGGTTGTCGGCTTGGCCCGGGTTTCCTCAACTTCCTTTCCGCTGTTTTTTACTTTGTACGCGGCAATATCTATACGGCCCGCCTTTAAGGCCTTGGCTATGGTTACCTTACTGTCCAGGTCCTTGTTCTGCGCCTCCAGCGTAGTTGCCTTTTGAGTGACTGTACCAAGGTTTGTTTTTAATGTGTCTCTTTCCGCCGCAAGGCTGGTATTTTGTTTCTTCAGTTCTTCAATGTCGGCTGTGTATTTTGTAACAAAGTACCGCAACTGCTTTACATCCTCCTGGGCCTTAGCCAGTTCGCCGGAGGTAAGCTTGCCCTTGGCCAGTTCCTGGCGCAGAACTTTGATCTTCGACTCAAGCGAATCGTTTTTGGCACGCAATTCCGAGGTCATTTTCGCCTTGCCGGCATTAACCTGCTCTATCTGCGCTTCAAGGCTATCCAGTTCTATTTTTAGCCTGTTCTTTTCATCTTCCTGGTAAACTATCCTTGTATCCGACTTGTTCTTTTGCAGATACAGGTATACATCAGTTCCCAGCAAAGCCAAAACCACAATTATCAGGAAATAAATAACATTCGAATTTTTTTTGGGTGTCTGACCGGTCTGATTTTCCATAGTGGTACTTTTTAATGTTTAAATTATCGATGATAATCTTTGTGTAAATTTTAAAGTATTATCATGCGCTTAGGGTTGGGGATTATTAATTAATTGGTATTAACAAAAAACATGGTTAATTGTTTAGTCGGTATTAAATTAATTTAAATACAACCGAAAACTCGTTGAAAATGAAGCCGTCACAGGTTGTTATCATGGTAGATCGAGGTTAAAATTAAACACAATATACTTAAAACACAAATTGCCCGATTTCAAGGCGCGGATAACAAAATAATAAACTATCAGTTTATATCTTTGCTATTCTAAAGTTCGGACGATGCGTGCCTATAGATATTCGATATTATTAATTCCTATTTTTTTTCTTTCAATTACTACCAAAGCACAAACCGATACCATAAAGTCGATCCATGCCGACACGCCGAAGGTGGCGGTAATACCGCCAAAATACGAACCGAAAAGAGAATTCAGGGGCGAATGGATAGCGACAGTCGTCAATATCGACTGGCCGAGCGACTCGAACTTACCTGTAGACAAGCAAAAGGAAGAACTGTTGGCCATACTGGATGCCGATCAGCGCGCCGGCATAAACGCGGTAATGCTGCAGATACGCCCCGCTGCCGACGCGTTTTACGCTAAAGGCAACGAGCCGTGGTCGAAATGGCTGACGGGTAAACAAGGTGTGCCGCCAAGCCCGATGTACGATCCGCTGCAATTTGCCATTACCGAGGCGCATAAGCGGGGCATAGAGCTGCACGCCTGGTTCAACCCTTACCGTGCGACGTTCGACAGTAATTTTAAAAGTCTCTGCACCTGCCATATTACCAACGAGGAGCCTGAGTGGTTTTTTACCTACGGCGGTATCAAATTGTTCAACCCCGGGTTGCCCGAGGTGCGCGATTACATCGTTCATATTATCCTGAACGTTGTCGACAATTATGATATAGATGGCGTGCACATGGACGACTATTTTTATCCTTACCGGATACCCGGGCAGGCTATACACGATGCGCAAACGTTCAGGCAGTATGGCGGGGATTTTACGAACATCGACGATTGGCGGCGCAATAACGTCGACCTTCTTATAAAAGCATTGAGCGATAGTATCCATGAGCATAAACCGTACGTAAAATTCGGAATAAGCCCGTTCGGGATATGGGCCAATAAAAGCCATAATCCCAACGGCTCTGATACCCATGGCATGGAAACCTATTATGAGCTTTACGCCGATTGCCGCAAATGGATGAAAGAGGGTTGGCTGGATTATGTTGCTCCGCAGCTTTACCGGCCGATGAACGACAACCTGATGGATTTCGACAAGCTGGTCGACTGGTGGAGCAACAATTCCTTCGGGCGCGACCTGTACATAGGGCAGGCGGCCTATCGAATCGATGAATTGAAATCGAGAGCGTTCAGAAACCCGGCCGAATTACCTAATGAGATCAGGTACCTGCGTACTAATCCCAGGGTCCAGGGCAGCATTTACTTCAGCGCTAATTCCCTAATGCGCGATCCTTTGGGCTTTACCGATTCGCTGAGGACCGATTTTTACAAATACCCGGCCTTGCCGCCGCAGATGCTCTGGCTGGATTCCGTACCCCCCAACGCGCCCAAAAATCTTGTCGCTGCGGTCAATAACAGAGGCGTAAACCTGCAGTGGCAAACTCCCGACACGGCAAAGGATGATGAACCTGTATACGGTTATGTCGTTTATCGTTTCGACGCGGCCGACAGTATAAACCTGGACGATCCGAAGCATATTATCCATATTCAGTATGACGCCGACACGGCTTTCGAGGACGAAACGACCGGCAGCGGCAAAACCTACCAGTATGTAGTTAC
>JAFDZK010000144.1 GCA_018267005.1 Bacteroidota bacterium | reverse complement strand
TTTCCCGGTTATATCGCCCTTTGCCCCCTTTATGTTTCCAAAGGTAAACCCTTCGATGCTTTTCATGTTCAGCCTTACGATATCCAGGTTCAGGTCAAATGTACCGGCAGGCTGGGTGTGATAAAGGCCGGTCAGGTTTACCTGGTTACCTTTCCCTGTTATGCGAACGTCGGCGGCATAGGCATTGGCGGTTTGATTATTTACCTTCAGCGCAATATCACCGACGGTATCACTCTTGAAATTAAAGTTATGAATGTTAAGCGCTGAGGTAAAATGCATGTTGGTTTGCAGATCGCGCAGGTGCGCTTCACCATTGATCACCCCTCCTACCTGTAGAGAATCCTGCTGCGCCGCCCTTGTCAGCGTTTCAATTTTAAAATTCTTGAAGCTGACCGTCAAAGGCGAGTTCATAGCCTGCGCGTCGCTGTTAATGCTCAGCACCTGGTTGTTGTTGCTGATCGAGAAATCATGGGCCAATATTCCTTTAGCGCCAAACTCCAGTTCGTTGTCTGCGCTCACGGTCCATGGCGTGTAGTCAAATAACAACCCATTCTGGAGGAAGCTGAATTTATATTCATCGGGAAGTACGCTGAATACGCCTGCTAAACGAAAGCGTTCCTTTCGTGCCGCATCCCGTATCCGTAAGCCGACATTCATCTTGTTGTTTTGCGCACTGCCCGACACACTGGTGTACAACAGATCCAATGAAGACGACGCCTTAATGCGGTCGGCCGAAAGACTGTAATTAAGCGCATTGTTACTAGTGTTAACCGACAGTTTTACATTATCGATCAATTCACTCGCGTAGACCACCTTAGGCATTGAGCCGTTAACAAGCAGTGTACCGGCCCTGCTGTCAAAATTACCCGTAATAGTTACCGGGTCGAGCCTTTTCAGGGCGGGTGCATACTGCTCCACCAATGGTGTCTTAACTATCCGGATGCCGAACGCAAAATGTTCCGGTGAGTAGGTTGGCCTGGCTTTCGCGGTAGCCCTGGCTTGACGGGTGTTATAGTATTTGCTGATAACGTCCTGCAACGCCGCGCCTATCTCGTTCAGCTTATATTTCCCGGCCAAATGCGCGGAAAGCATGGGTGCTTTCAGCCGAAGGGTACTGCTGTCGGCATTGGCGGTAGACGTTAGTTTAACCGTATCTAATTTTATTACATCTTTTTTCTGCGCCACCAGCAGGTTTGTAAGTGTAACCCTGGCGTTCAAATAGCCCAGGTCGGCCGTCGGCGCGTCGGCTACCAGCTTTCCGCGGATCGTCATGGGATTTTTGCTCAGGTTAAGCCTTTGCAGGTTTATGCTGTCGATATTTAATGTCGCGTCCACGGCCGGGTATTTTCTATTCAAATCGGCCTTTCCATTGAGCGCGAAAGTGATATTGGGATCGGCCATTTTAGCCGAGGCCGTATATTTACCATTACCGGCGGTGGCTTTTAGTGCCAGGTTTTTGTAAGTATAACCTTTCAGGTATGCGCTTTCAATATCGCCGTTCAACTGCAGGATAGCTTTCTTTGGGTCGGTGCTTACGCCCTTTATGTTCATTGCCAGCGTTACATTGCCGATGGTTTTGGGCTGTTTGGTCAATGCGCCTATGTTCAGATTGTTGGTTTTAATGTTTGCCGAATACACTTCATGACCTTTTTGGTTGCCATTCTTCATGGCCGCATCAAGGTCGACGGCGCCGTCCGTCGAACGGACACTCAGCCTGGTCGTGAAATTATACATGCTGCCTTTGAAAAAGCCTTTCAGGTTTAGAGCCGATGGCACACTGACCGATGACGGCAGCATAGCCGGCGAAACCAGTTTGGCGATGTCCGCGCTGCCGGTGTTCAGGTCTGCGATATTAAGATCAAAATACGACTTTTTTACATCTGGCAACCCTTTTATTGTGGCCGATGCCTTAATGTGGGTACTGTTCAATCCGCTTATCTCGAGGTTAGGAATGTGCAAATCGTTAACATTGCCAACGATCCGTCCGTCGATCCTGAAAACCGCGTTCGGCGAATGCCTGAACGGCTCCATAGACGACATTGAAGGAACAAGCAGCACCACATCCTTCAATCCTAAACGGCTCCCGTTAAGATCAGCATTGACAAACAATTTACCGAGGTTTGAGCTCAGCGACGCAATTGAAGGATAACTTACCTGCAGCTTTTTTTGAAGAATTGTCTGCGGGGTTTCCAGGTACAGGTCGTCCAGGTAGGCGCTTTTCGGGCCGTACAGAAACGTAGTATGGAATTTTTTAACATCCAGGCCGCTTTTATCCGCAAACGTTAACGCATTGATCCGCCCGGAGATCGTATCGGGGGAATAGCACAGGTTATCGAGGTTGGCATTAAGATCGCGAATGTTCATGTGCCCGAAATCAAGCCCTTTTCCGGTGGGCGCCTGGGCATTATTATCAAACCGGACATCGTCGTTGCTGAAAGTTATTTTAGCAATCGCAGCTTTCCAGCCTTTTCCGCTTTGCGGCGATGCCACGATGGTGTCCAGCTTCTTTACGGTTTTTACTATCTTTTGCTTAACATTTTCCGGCTTCGCCAGGGCAAGGCCAGCGCGGCTATCGTCCAATTCAATGTTTTTAATCCCGACATTTTGATTTTTCAGGTCGATCTTATCCATTTCGATCAGCAGCTTGCCCAGGCTCAGGTTAGTCGACATTTGATTACTTTGATAATCAACTTTGATTTTCGACACGTCGATGGTACCCAGTTTCAGGGCCATGTTCATCGGCTTCGCGGCTGTGTCGGGCGGGGCGGCTTGCGGTGTTGCGGCGCCGGCGGGTTTTTGTATGACGCGGGCATTTACGTTGGATAACGTAATCTTAGGGATCGTGAATTTCATCTTGTCCATATCAAAATCCGTGATCCGGGTATCGAAATGGCCGAGGAAAAACTTAACGTCGTTACCGGTTATTGCATCTTTATAGGATATCCTGATCTTATCGAGGGCGACCTTGCCTACTGAAAACTTCATCGAGGCAGCAGTATCAGTTGGTTTTTGAGGTTTTTTCTGCTCGCCCGCAAATGCTTTGACGATATAACCAAAATTAAAGACGCTATCGCGTCCGCGGCTTACATTAAGCGTTATACCATCCAGGTCTATCTCGTTCACCTCAACTTTGTGATGCAGCAGTTGCAGCATACTGATATCCACCTTCAGGTTGTCTCCTGCCAGCAAGGTGTCTTTTTTCTGGTCTTCAAAATAAACTCCCTGCAGATCGATGAGTTTGGGCAATCCCAGCGAAAAATGGTTGATCACAACCTTGGTGTGTATCTTCCTCTCAATGAAAGTAACAGCCTTGTTTTTGAGATAATTCTGAATGGAGGGCACCTGGATCAAAACAATAACCAGCAGCACCAGGAAAAGAACACTCCCGATGATCCACAAAACGGTTTTAAGAGCTATGCGTCCAAATTTTTCCAATCCAAAGCTTTTAGTAAATTATATAATGTATTAGTTCCGTGAACGTAGTACATCAACCAATCAGTCGGGTAACTTGTTTGCGGCAGAAGCGGGATATTGGCCTTAAACCAGAAGATAAGATTTTTTTAGGTTAACCCAGAACAACCTTTAAGATAAGTTGTTATAGCGCCTTATACTTGTTCAGGGCCTCAATTTTATTCTGCACGTGCAGCTTTGCGTAGATGTTTTTCAGGTGGTTTTTAACCGTGATGACGCTGATGGATAACGTATCTGCGATCTCTTTATAAAGCAATCCTTTGGCAAGCAATTGCAAAACTTCTTTTTCGCGCATTGTCAGGCCATGGCCGTCGCTTGCATCATCGATATTTCTGATATGGCTGATCACTTTGCGGGCTATGTACGGGCTCATCGGCGCGCCCCCGTTGAAAAGTTCGATCACAGCGTTACGGATAGTTGCACTGTCGGAATCTTTTAAGATATAGCCTGACGCACCCGCTTTTAACGCCTGGAAAATACTATCGTTGTCAAAATGCGAAGTACAAATTAAAAACTGGGTAGATGGAACCGAACTCCTGATCTTTTTGATGAGTTCGATACCCGTTATACCCGGCATTTGTATGTCAATGATGGCAATTTGGGGCTGATCGGCTAACAAACCTTCCATAGCGGCATCAGCATTGGAATATACGCCGGTCAGCCTGAAGTCCGGCTGCGAACCGATAAAACCAGCCAGTACCTGCCTGAACTCATTGTGGTCCTCAACGATGGAAACGCTGATCATAGGTTTAATAGTTGAAAAATTGTTTCAAAATAACGAAAATTTAATAATTTTCGTTGCAAACACCGGCATGAACAATTATTTAAGGCGGCACTTAATCCTGTATTTCCTGATCCTATGTTCGGCATTTAACAGCGATGCACAACAATCGCAGCTAAAAAACATTCCGGGATTGCCCTCAAAAGAGATTTATGATCTCTACACCGACAGCAAGGGGTTTTTATGGATATCGCACAACGCGGGCATCTCCAAATACGATGGTATAAGTTTTACGAATTTCTCGTCGCAGCAACAATCGTCTCTAAGTACAACCGGGATTATCGAGGACCGGTTTGGCAGGATATGGTTCAATAATTTCACCGGCCAGATATTTTATATCGAAAACGGCCATATGACCCGGCTGGATGCGTACCAGAGCGCCAGTGAGGATATCTTTCCGCGCATTGCATTCCTGGATGACCTGCTCGTCGCCACGACTAAGAAAGGTCTGTTTGTTTGCGACACGCGCACCATGAAATGCCATTATGAGGTATGTGCCGACAAGCGTGCCAAAGGCACTGCAACACTGGCTATTGCCAATAACCAGGTGGTTGCTTACGGAAGCGGACTTTGGTACAGTTATAAACCCGGCACCGGTTTACGGCTGATCAATTTAAAGAACAATATTCTTCACGACGTTGAAAGTAATAGCACAGTGCTGTGTGCAAAATCGTTCAGGGATACGATATTCCTGTTCGCCAATCCGGCCAATGTGCTGATCAAATTACTGGCGGTTAAGGATTCATTGAGGGTTTGTGAAAGAAAACGATATGACAGTTTTATAAATACTATTACTGTGTTAAAAGACCGTTATTGGGTGAATACGACGAAATCGAGCTCCCCCTCATTCAACGGGAAAAATATAACAATTAAAGGATACGATTTAAGTTGCGAAGCGACAGACAAGGAGGGGCATAACTGGTATGGCAGCTTACAGCAAGGCCTGTTGACTGATACAGGCAAACGGGATAAGCTTGAAAACTCATATGTCCTTAGTCCGAAGAATGGCGATTTCATTAAATGTATCGCTCAAGATGGCGGAGAATTGTTCCTCGGCACACAAAACGGAAGTATACTGGATTATAGCACGGCCAATAATAGATCCGCATTACTCACGGTACTGCCCTTTAAACACGGCGGAATTAATTATTTGAAAAAAATCAGCATGAACAGGCTGATAATCGGCACCTCGGTTAATACCTATATTTTCGACATTGCATCACGCCAGATCGAACCCCTGCAATCGATCAAAGCTGTAAAACAAGCCGTTACATTTGGCGACGCGCTGGCCTTGGCCGGCGCCAAAGGATTGCTGATCCTGCCAGACAAAAAAGCCTGCAAAGAGGGATTTGAGCGCTGGGGCTCAACATTAACGAAAAGCTTTAAAGGACTAACTCGGGAACAATATGAATCCGAGCGATATTTTATCCTGCGCAAACGCTGTAGGGCTGTATGTTATTCGGCTGGTACTCAAACCATCTGGGCTTCGTTTAAAGATGGCCTTTATTGCATTGACAACCAGGGTGCCCGGCCGTTTTATTACCGGAATAGCCCTGTTTATGCCGCCTGCCTTGCGGCGTACCAAAACAATATTATTGTCGGCACATTTAACAACGGCGTGCTGGTCATATCCGGCCGGCATATAAAACATTTAACCCCGGAAGACGGCTTGATATCCAATAGCGTTATCCAGGTTAAGATTATCAATAACGATTTATGGCTTTTTGCCGGCGGCTCATTGCAAGTTTTTGATCTAAACACGTTCAAACTGGTTGATAAATATGAGCTGCCCGGAAATAATGACGCAGTTGTAAGCGATGCATGTGAATTGAACGGGCAATGTTACCTGGCCACTGAAAAAGGCCTGTGCCGGCTACCCGCGGGCAATAAGTCCAAAACTGACCTGGATATTTACCTGACGTCACTACTGTTCAACGGTAAAGATACCGCCATGGTAAACAACCTGGTGCTGCCGCATTCGCTAAACGACGTACAGATCAATGTGGGCACCCCGTATTTGCTGAATGCAAAAGATATTCTTATCAAATACCGGCTAAAAGTGAACGACTCGTCGCCCTGGAGCTACAGCAGACCGGGTGAAAGGAGTTTTCACCTTGCTTCATTAATGCCCGGCCGCTATACCTTCGAAGCCATGGCCGTAAAACCGCAAACGGGATTATCAAGCCAGGCGCTTGCCATCAATTTCAGGTTGCTGCCTCCGTGGTGGGAACGATGGTGGGCGGTGACCGCCTGGATTTTGATCATCGCTGGAATTATTTTCGTGTCATCGAGATGGTATTACCTCAGCGTGCTGAGAGAACAAAGGATTGAATACGAGAAGGAGCTAGCCATCCAGGAGGAACGTCACCGTATCAGCAGTGAAATACACGACGACATCGGCGCGGGCTTATCCGCTCTGAAATTGTACACCAGTTACCAGGATGAAGGCAAAAGTCAAAGAGAACATATAACCGATATGGTTAACGACCTGGCGGCCAAAATAAGAGAAGTGATCTGGAGTCTTAATACCGAGAACGACCTGGTTGAGGACCTTCTTTTATTTATACAGGCAAATTACCGAAAGCTATTCGAATTTACGGCGATCGATCTGCAGGTTAACATCCCCGATCATATTCCGGATATCAGGCTTAGCGGTTTTATACGTCGGAATATCTACCTTATCGTCAAGGAAGCCGGCCAAAATATTATCAAACATTCCAGGGCAACCCGCGCGGAGCTATCTTTTGATATTTCAGCAAAATATCTCATTATCAATATCTCGGATAACGGTGTCGGCATTGACAATGAAAAAATCAAGAACCACCCGGTCAAAAATACCGGCATGGGTATGAGAAATATCAGGGAAAGAGCAGCGGGGATAGGCGGCAGACTTATGATCAGATCGGGCGACGGGACGGCAATTTCCCTCAAAGTACCGTTAAAAGAAGTCTAAACCTTACTGGTATTTACCACGTTAATCGATTTTTATACAAAAAAAATCACATATAAACAATAGTCCTTTCGGGTCATTTTATTTTAATCGGGAGTAAATAAATTTGTTTATGTATTAAGCAATAGAATTTCTGCCAAATTCTACGGCAATTAGTACCCGATAACGGAACGACTCCTCGCTGGCGCCTGTGCGGACAATGACCCGGGGCAGCTCATCAATATAGCCTAAACCTAAACTTTATTTCGATGGAATAGCTATGCCCCGGTGCCGACAGCACCGGGGTTGCTTTCCCGGCCGCTCCAAATACATTTTTTTTAGAAACTTGATATTCAGCCTGATTACTTATCTTTAGGCTTGCTTATTTGACCTACCCAATCACATGATGAAAAAAATCCTTCTTTTTTTAGCCCTGATAATACTTTGTTGCAATATTGCTTCGGCACAGGTAAGCAAGGTAGACAGTCTTGAAAAAGCTTATCAAAAAAACAAGCAGGACACCACATTGGTGATGTTGCTGATGATGAAAAGCACCAGCGATTATCTGACGACCAACACCGACTCTGGCATGATATGCGCCCAGCAGGGGCTTGCGCTGGCCCGAAAGATCGGGTTTAAAAAAGGCGAGGTGCGATGCCTGGCCGCCGTTGCTACATTTCAAAACATCAGCGGAGACCTTCCCGGCTCATTAAAGACGACATTTGAGACGCTGCCCGAAGCCGCCAAACTGCACGAAATGCGTGTTGTCGCCTCGTGTTATAATACCCTCGGTCTTACCTATTCCACTTTAAAAGACAGCAAAAAATCGCTCGATAATTATTACTGTTTCAAGAACGTTGTTGAAAAATACCATTACAACGACCTGCTGTTGGTTGCCATGAATAATATAGCCAGGCAATACCTGGATATGAATAGATTGGACTCGGCCGCTCAGTTCAATCAGGCTGCCTATGATCTATCGATAAAAAAGAACCTCAAAAAGAACCTGGGTTACCTGATCCGGAATTTCGGAATCATACAATTTAAGAAAGGCGACCTGCCAGGCGCAATTAACTGGTATAAAAAAAGCCTTGCGGATTCATCGGCAAAAGGCAATCATTATTTGCAAAGCGAGGATAACAGGCGGATAGCCGAGGCCTACCAGCAATTGAATCAAATAGATTCGTGTATCGATTACGCAAAAAAAGCATTGGAACAAGCTAAGCTGGACCGTAACCCCGACCAGGTACAGCGAACAACGACGCTTTTAGCGCGCGAATACGAATTAAAAGGCGACTATAAAAATGCGTTTTTTTATCAGCAAATGGCACAGCAGGCAAAGGATAGCCTCTTCAGTCAGCAGAAAACGCTGCAGGTGCAGAACCTGGCCTATAATGAAGAGCAGCGCAAGCAAGCGGTGCAGGCTGCCGAGGTAGCCTACCAGACTAAAGTTCGTTATTATGCATTGCTTGGGGTTATCGCCGTGTTTGTGCTGATTGCCATTATTCTTTTGTACGCCAACGGCCAACGGAAAAAGGCTAATGTGGTGTTGAAAAAGCAAAACGAGCAAATAGAAACACAGCGCCGGGACCTGGAAAAAACGGTTGCAGATCTTAAAACAACGCAAAAGCAACTGATACAGTCGGAAAAGATGGCTTCCCTCGGCGAGTTAACGGCCGGGATTGCGCACGAGATTCAGAACCCGTTGAATTTCGTCAATAATTTCTCTGAAGTAAATACGGAACTGATTGACGAAATGGAACAGCAGATAGACAAGGGCGACTTGAACGAAGTAAAAGCGCTGGCGAAAGATATTAAATTGAACCAGGAAAAGATAAGCCAGCATGGCAAGCGCGCCGATTTTATCGTGAAAGGTATGCTGCAGCATAGCCGGGCAAGCACCGGCGAAAAGCAGGATACGAACCTTAATGTACTGGCCGACGAATTTTTCAAGCTATCGTTCCATGGTTTGCGGGCAAAGGACAAATCGTTTAACGCGGAAATGGTGACCCATTTCGACCCTGAGCTGCCCAAAGTACAGGTAGTACAACAGGATTTGGGCCGTGTGCTGCTCAACCTGATCAATAATGCATTTTACGCGGTCAATAAAAAAGCGAAAGCCAGTGGCGCGGATTATAAGCCGACCGTTGAGCTAAGCACTTTAAGAAACAACGGTAATGTCGAGATCCATGTCAAAGACAACGGAACGGGCATCCCGGATTCCGTTAAGGATAAGATCATGCAACCCTTCTTTACAACGAAACCAACGGGCGAAGGAACCGGCTTAGGTTTATCCTTAAGTTACGACATCATCGTGAAAGGGCATGGGGGAAGTATTAATGTAGATACCAAAGACGGTGAATACACGGAATTTACGGTAAGCCTGCCGCTTTCTTGATCCGAAATAATTACTTTAGCTTCTCAGAACCTCTCGTGCACTAAAATATGGATGTACTTTACTTCCTTGCCGCAGTTATTCTCATCAGGCGCTTAAACAAGCGCTTTAAGTTTACGCCGCTTTATGCAAAGTGGCACGCTTTATTCACCGTGGCCAGTTGGGTCATCATCCTGCTTTACATCGCGGTACAAATTGCTTTTGAGAATTGGGTCGATAGCCTGATCGGGTCTGCGCTGCTGGCGGGCATCGTCTTTTACGCCGGCAAGGAGGAAGACTTCAGGCCATGGCGAAAAACATTCACCGTAGTCTATCCGCTGGCTGCGGTTGGCGTTATAGCCGGTATCACAGGCGTGGTCGCCGGCGATTTTTACGAAAAATACCACGGCTGGTTCGACATCGCAGTAGCTGCTGCGTTCGTATGGATGTTCGCCCGCTGGGCCGCTTCGCGCAAGCAGGAAGAAGAATTGAAAATGGCGGCCATGAAGAACAACGAGCTTGAAAAGCTGGTGGCCGAGCGCACAGCCGAAATAACCAAACAAAAAGAAGAACTGGAAGAAACACTCAAGGAACTGAGAACCACGCAGGCGCAGCTTATCCAATCGGAAAAAATGGCTTCGTTAGGCGAATTGACAGCGGGCATAGCGCACGAGATACAGAATCCTTTGAACTTTGTGAATAATTTCTCAGACGTAAGCGCCGAACTGATCGACGAGATGGAAGAAGAACTGACCAAAGGCGACATCGGGGAAGCGAAAGCGATAGCCGGGGATATTAAACAAAACCTGGAAAAGATACGGCATCACGGCCAGCGCGCCGACGGTATTGTGAAGGGCATGCTGCAGCACAGCCGCGCCAGCAGCAACGTAAAGGAGCCTACCGACATCAATAAGCTGGCCGATGAATACCTGCGCCTGGCTTACCATGGCTTGCGTGCGAAGGATAAATCTTTTAATGCTGAATTGATTACTCATTTTGGTGAAAACCTGCCTGTAGCCGAAATGGTGCCCCAGGATATTGGCCGCGTATTGCTAAACCTGTTCAACAACGCTTTTTATGCTGTACAAAAAAAGCAGGCAGAAGCGGGAGATGGCTTCAGACCAACCGTGGAAGTAGACACCGCATTGAAGGGAAAGAACGTCGAAATCGTAGTGAAGGATAACGGTACGGGAATCCCTGACGATATCAAAGAAAAGATCATGCAGCCGTTTTTTACCAC
>JAFDZK010000143.1 GCA_018267005.1 Bacteroidota bacterium | reverse complement strand
GTTATTTTTTTGAGTTTATATGGCTTAATTTACATAGCTAAATCACAGTTTTAACTAACTGATAGTCATGGGTAAATATTTACCCAAATTTGCAGTCTCTGAATTCTACGATCAGCCGAAACCTATTGTTCACATAACTTACTGTGCCGATTTTCGTATAAATAATGAGTTGTAAATGAAGTAAGTAAAGCGGTCGATTTAAACTAAGTACCTGTGCTTTAACAGGATATTGGCTTTGTATTTGTAATTGCACACGCGTTATCCGGCCTTTGGCCGGCTACCCATTGACTAATTAGTTTACTATTAATTTGACTTACAAAACAAGGTTTCTGCTGAGCAGACAGCGATATGAGCGTTAACGAAGGGGACAGCTTTACTCAGAATGGCGACTTCCATGTGACCCAGATCATCAACAATACCAAAACAGGTATCTGGGAGTATAACATTGGCACGCGGGAGGTTAAATGGTCTCCCGGCTTTTATACCGTTTTAGGTTATGAAGCCGGCGAGGTACCCAGTTCGTATGACTATTTCTTTGAAAACCTGCTCTATTACGAAGATAAAGCTGCATTCCTTCGTTCTATAAACAAACATGCAGGCGATGCGCCTGAAACCATACAAATAAGGCTGTTAACCAAAAGATCGGGGTATCGCTGGTTTGAAAGTACCGCCAAAAGATGGGATGATAGCGGTCAAATCAAAATCACCGGCTCACTTACGGATGTTCACGACCACAAACTCCTCCAGTTACAGTCGACCCGTAACGATTTCCTGTTCAAGGAGACGATCAAAATTGCAAAGGTAGGCGGATGGGAGATCGATGTTAAAAGCATGAGCCTGACGCTGAGCCGTGAGGCTTATGATATCCTGGAGCTGCAGGAAAGCGTGAAGATCACGATCGAAGAAATGATAAGCTTTTTCGAGCCCGACTATCGCCCGGCTTTCTCAAAATCGATCGACAATATCACGAAATACTCGCAGCCGTTCGACCTGGAGCTATTGTTCCGCACGGCGCGCAACAACGTTATTTGGCTGCGCGCCAAAGGCCTGGCGGTTATTGACGATTTCGGCCAGTGTGTTACGGTACGATGCATTTTTCAGAATATCGATTATATCAAAAAGAAGGAGCTTGAGGTTCAGAACGCGGTCAATCTGATGAGCGATCAGAATAAACGCCTGCAAAACTTTGCGTATATCGTTTCTCATAACCTGCGGTCGCATACCGGCAACCTGGAATTTATGGTCAACCTGTTCGAGCAGATGGAAGAGAATGATGACCGTAAGGAAATTTTCAACCACATCAGGTCCATCAGCAATAGCCTGAATACGACCATCGAGCACCTGAGCGAGATTGTGAAGATACAGGCCGAGATCGGCAAGGAAAGGAAACAACTTGACTTTGAGGCGACCTTAAAAACCGTATTGCTGGCGCTGGAAAGCAACATTAAGACATCGGGCGCGCAGATCGATTACGATTTTAGTTTATGCCCGGATGTGTATTATATTTCAGCCTACTTAGAAAGTATATTCCAGAACCTGATCACCAATGCCATCAAATATCGGCACCCCGAACGTAAGCCGCTCATTAAAGTACGCTCGGCTAAGATCAGGCAACATGTTTACCTGTATTTTGAAGATAACGGTGTCGGCATAGATCTTGAAAAACATGGCGACGCGGTATTCGGGATGTATAAAACCTTTCATAACCACCCCGACGGCAAGGGCATCGGCCTGTTCATGACGCGCAACCAGATCGAAGCGCTTGGCGGCACTATCGACGTCGACAGTACAGTCGATGTCGGGACTAAGTTTACGATCAAGCTGATATAGAAGCCCATAGACCATAGTCGATAGTTTATGGCAAATTGTTTAAAACTATTACTATTCTGGCTATGGACCATCGACTATAAACTATAACTCCACGTAACTCTCCAGTATCTTAAAACCGTCGATCGTAATCAGGTCTGCTCGCTTTACAGTTGCAGGCAACAACACGCATTCGCCCATTTTGACGGTGTGCTGGCCGCCCTGGCATTCTATCACGTAGCTGCCTTCAACACAAACATGGATCACAAATGAGTCAATGTGCGAGTAATCTTTCGAAGTGCTTTCGTTAAAATCGAGCAGGTTAGTGGTAAAATAAGGGCATTTTACCAATTGTACCGTTTTGTCCTTTTCAGGCCGGTATTTGGTTTTATAGTCAGGATAGTAGTTGTAGTCAATGGCAGCTAACGCTTCCTGTGTATGCAGTTCGCGCTTGTGGCCTTTGTCGTCCACCCGGTCGAAATCATAAATACGATACGTAATGTCTGATGTTTGCTGTATTTCAGCGATCAATAAACCTTTACCGATGGTATGCACCCTTCCGGCCGGCAGAAAGAAAACATCGCCGGCGTGCACGTTTTCGCGGTTCAGGATATCCATAATGTGGCCGCTGTTTAATTTGTCGACATAGATCTTCTCACTAACCTGCTGATTGAAGCCTGAAATAAGCGTCGATCCCGAATCGGCCTCTATCACGTACCACATTTCGGTTTTGCCAAAAGAATTATGTCGCTTTTTTGCCAGTTCGTCGTTTGGATGCACTTGTATGGAAAGGTCGTCGTTGGCATCGATGAATTTGACCAATAGTGGAAACGTATTGCCAAAATGTGCATAAACTTTTTTACCTACCAGCTGCTCCTGGTAATGTTCAAGAAGATCAGCCAGCGATTGTCCTTTTAGCGCACCGTCGGCAACAACGGACACATCCGATTTTACTCCCGATATTTCCCAGGTTTCGCCGCAATTGGGCAGGCTCCCAAAATCCTTGTGCAAATAAGTTTTGATCTTCTGGCCGCCCCAGATTTTGTCTTTATAAATGGTTTTGAATTTTAAAGGATAGAGTGGTGACATGGATACCTGATTGAAGATTATACAAAAGGAATTTCGAGTTGTTTACAAATTTTTTTACAAAGCAAATTATCTAGTTCCTGGTGCCTGCCAACTGCAGTTTGTTTTTGATTCGTGGGATTAACGTAGATCGCATGATTTGCGCCTTCGCGAAGAAGCTTACAACCGTTCTTTTCAAGATGCTTCACTAAAGCCGAACGCTTCATTAAATCAGTTCAAGTTCTTCTTTAATGATCGTTTTACCGTGATATTCCTTTTCCGTGATCTCCTTATTGGTGTCGAGCAATAATCTTACAGCATCCAGAAGATTTTCTTTCAATTCATCAATGGTTTTCCCTTGAGCTATTGCAGCCGGCAATTCCTCAACCTGTCCTACATACCAACCGTTCTCGCCTGTTTCTATGATTGCTGTAAACTTCATACTCCAAAATTAGCGAAATATTTCAACAAAAAAGTCCGCATAGCAACTATACGGACTTATAAATCCTATATGCAATGTCATTTCGAACGATGGTGAGAAATCATATCCAACATGCAAAACTACTTTGCAAATTCAATAAGATTTCTCCCCGGTCCTAGTCGAAATGACATCCAGGGTCATTATTTCCCTAATTTCTTCTTCAAATTCTCATTTATCGCTTCCAGGAACTCCTCGGTATACAGGTAATCCCGGCCGTGTTCAACCTTGTTGCCATGTATGCACACGGCCAGGTCCTTGGTCATTTTACCGCTTTCCACGGTTTCAACGCACACTTCTTCCAACGCTTTACAGAATTTGATCAGTTCTTTGTTGTCATCCAGCAAGCCGCGGAATTCCAGGCCGCGCGTCCATGCAAAAATAGAGGCTATCGGGTTGGTCGACGTAGGTTTGCCTGCCTGGTGGTCGCGGTAATGGCGGGTAACCGTACCATGTGCAGCTTCGGCTTCCATTGTTTTGCCATCTGGCGTAACCAGTGTCGAAGTCATCAGGCCCAAAGAACCAAATCCCTGCGCCACGGTATCCGATTGTACGTCGCCATCATAGTTTTTACATGCCCATACAAAATTGCCGTGCCATTTCAGCGCCGATGCCACCATGTCATCGATCAGGCGATGCTCGTAAGTCAATTGATTGGCTTCGAATTCCATTTTGAATTCGTTCTCGTAGATCTCCTGGAAAATATCTTTAAAACGACCGTCGTATTTTTTCAGGATGGTGTTTTTGGTCGATAAGTACAAAGGCCATTTTTTCAGTAACGCCTGGTTGAAGCAGGCGCGCGCGAACCCTTTGATGGACTCGTCGGTATTATACATCGCCAGAGCTACGCCGTCGCCTTTAAAGTTGTACACTTCGTACGACTGTGTTTCACCGCCGTCTTCGGGTGTGAAAGTTATGGTCAGTTTGCCTTTTCCTTTGGTCACAAAATCGGTAGCGCGGTACTGATCGCCGAAGGCATGACGGCCGATACAGATCGGTGCCGTCCAGTTCGGCACTAAGCGCGGCACGTTGGACGTAACGATAGGTTCGCGAAACACGGTACCGTCGAGAATATTCCGGATAGTTCCATTCGGCGACTTCCACATTTGCTTCAGGTTGAATTCCTTTACCCTGGCTTCGTCGGGCGTAATAGTGGCGCATTTGATGCCCACGCCGTATTTTTTGATCGCGTTAGCGGCGTCAATGGTCACCTGGTCATTCGTTTCGTCCCGGTATTCGATACCAAGGTCGTAATATTTAACGTCGAGATCGAGGTAAGGAAATATCAGCTTATCTTTAATAAACTTCCATATAATGCGGGTCATTTCATCACCGTCCAGCTCGACAACGGGATTGGCTACTTTAATTTTTGACATAACAGGATTGATGTTTTTTTCGTAAAAGGCCTCAAATATATAAAATTGAGATTAGCTAATGTATTAAATACCATATTGAAATTATGGATACTCAAACAAACAAATATTGCGTTTTAGGGTATTGTTTTATTGTACATTGAACTTATTTTTATAAAATTGCGGTATATGAGTATACTTTACTCCTTCCTGCACAAGACCGGCATCTAAATCATGATCAGAAACATCGTTAAAATTTCGCTTTTAACCCTGGTTGCCGGTTTTACAGCGATTACAGCCCATGCCCAGATAGGATATGATTATACTCAATACAACCTCGGCGCTTCTATAGGTTTCAATTCCTTTTATGGCGATACCCAAACCTCCACCAGCACCAATGCATTCAATATCCAGCTCGACTATAACCAAACGCCTTTTGTAAATTATATTGCCGAATTCCAGGCAGGCAAACTTGCCGGCGGCGATTCGACCCACGACGTTTACGGCAGGCAGTTTTCAACCGACTATACCTATTTCGCATTCAGGGTGCAGGTACAGGCCGGCGAGATCATGGATTATTCACAAAGCCAACTCCTGAATGCACTGAAGAATTTTTACATAGGCGGCGGTATCGGCGTGATCTACGGCACAGTGAAACAAATAAACAGGTATTCCATAGCCATGCCGGGGTATTATACGCCGGGCCCCATGAGCAGTAACCAACTATTCTTTCCTGCAAGGGTCGGCTACGAATTCAAGATCTTTAATAAATACGATCGACCGGATTTTAAAATAGACGTCGGCTATCAGTGCAATTTCATCTTCGGTGACAACATCGACGGCTTCAAGGCAGGAGCGCATAACGATATATTCTCGCAATTTACCATCGGCCTTAAATACGCTATCGGCGGGGTTACCTCCTACCGCAAACCCATCCGGTTCTGATCCTGTTTAGCGCTTAGTGCAAAAATATAATCGCTATATCGCCCCGGATTTGGTTAGTGCGCAATTGTGACTACATTTGGCTCTGTACTTTCACCAAAATCCGGGACAATGAAAAATCGTTTACTTACTCTTCTTGCTTTACTTATAATTATTTCTGCAGCGCAGGCGCAGGCTCCGGCCAGCCAGCCGCCTAAGAATACGCAAAAAATATCGGCAGGCCGTATCGTGCACACCGATACGACGGTAGTGACCAAACATACGGTAACCATAAAAGGGCAGGTTGTTCCATACACTGCCACAGCGGGCATGATGCCTGTGTGGGATGAAGACGGCAGGCCTATCGCGGGTGTGTTTTATACGTATTATGAACGTGATGATGTAAAGGACCGCGCGAACCGCCCGCTTGTAATTTCGTTTAACGGCGGCCCGGGTACCCCATCGGTCTGGATGGAACTCGGCTATACCGGTCCGCGCATGCTGAATGCCGACGATGAGGGCTATCCTGTCGAGCCTTATGGATTCAAAGAAAACAGTAATTCTATCCTCGACGTGGCCGATATCGTCTATGTCGATCCGGTAAACACAGGTTATTCAAGACCGGTGAACCCCGAAATACCCAAATCGAACTTCTTTGGCGTAAATGAAGATATTAAATACCTGGCCGACTGGATCAACACCTTCGTAACCCGCGAGAACCGCTGGGCGTCACCCAAATTCCTTATCGGCGAAAGCTATGGCACCACGCGCGTATCCGGGCTTGCGCTTGCTTTGCAGGACTCGGAATGGATGTACCTGAACGGCGTAATCCTGGTTTCGCCAACCGACCTCGGCATCAACCGCGGCGGCCCGGTTTCGGAAGCCCTGCGCCTGCCTTATTTTGCCGCCACGGCATGGTACCATAAAAAGCTGTCTGCCGATCTGCAGGGCAAAGAGCTGTCAGCCATGCTGCCCGAAGTGGAAGACTTTACGATCAACGAATATATCCCAGCGCTTTCCAAAGGCGGTTTTTTGACCGACGACCAGAAGCAGGCCATTGCTGCAAAAGTAGCACGGTACAGCGGCTTATCTGAGAAAATGGTTTTAGATAACAACCTTGTCATCGACTACTCGCTTTTTTGGAAGGCCCTCCTGCGCGACCAGGGCTTCACTATCGGGCGTCTTGACTCACGCTACAAGGGTATCGACAGGCAAGCTGCCGGCGAAGGACCGGATTACAACCCCGAACTGACCACCTGGCTGCAGGAGTTTACGCCGGCCATAAATATTTACATGCGCCAGGAGCTGAACTACAAAACCGACCTGAAGTATAATATGTTCGGCAACGTATGGCCCTGGGATGAAAAGAACGACCATACCGGCGAAAATCTGCGCCAGGCCATAGCCCAAAACCCGTTTTTGCACTTACTGGTACAATCAGGATATTATGACGGTGCCTGCGATTATTTTAACGCCAAATACAGTTTATGGCAGCTCGATCCCAGCGGCCGGCTGAAGGACCGCATTAAATGGGAAGGGTATAAAAGCGGGCACATGCTGTACCTGCGCAAAGAGGACCTGGCTACTGGTACCGAGAATCTGCGTAAATTCATTTTGGGGGCTATACCGAAACCGGGCCAGGCAGCCAAATATTGACGAAAGTCCTTTTTTCGTAACAAACTAACATGGTAAATTAGTGTTGTTAACTAAAACCATGTACTATGAGCGCAAAAAGACCGCATACCCGGTTTGATAACGATAGTGACGACCGGGATGAATATTTGAAAGAAAACCTTGGCGAAGAATCAGACGCAGAACAATTAGCGTTTAATAAGGACGAAAATAGCTTCGAGTACGATGTCGAGAGCGACGATCCGGATTACGACCATCCCGATCCTTATCATACTGCGGTTAAAAACGGCGAGGATTTCAATTCCACCTACGACGAAGCCAACCCCTTTGATGCGGTAGATGAATATATTCCGAACGAATCGCTGGAAACAGATGTGGACGACCTTGGCATGCACATTGGCGGCGAAGAAGAGGTGCAGGTTGACCCTATTGATGATATTTTATCGCGTACCGATGAGGACAGCCGGCCCGACCTTGACGAGGAAGGGTACCCGATCAATGACAGGCCGAAACATTAATATCAGGTAGAAACGCAACAAATCGCGTATCAGCCTCTTAATAATCGGTTTCCAGGTTAAAGCGTCGTTTCAACTCGGCGAGATTTGGATTCTTACTGGCCATGTGCTGAAATTTTTCCGAAGTGGTGTACGGCCGTTTGGCCGCTTTTACTTCGTCGACGCGGGTTTGCACATCGATGTCGAAGTTCTTAAGATTTACACGCAGGAAATTTAAGATGGCAGGTTTTTCGTCCCTGAATATGTTTTCCTGTGCCTTATTGCCAACGACGACTTCAAACCTGTAAGCTTCAAGCATTACAGGAGCATTGGCGGTGAAAACAGTAAAAAGATTCATGTTCCCATCCTTTTTTATCTTCACGGCGTATTCGTTCCATCGCTTTAGGAAATCGTCCATTGTAAAATCTTCCTTCGCATCGCCCTTAATGTAGGGATCATCTTCTTCGGCAATTTCCGCGACTGTTTTAGCGCTGAGGTCCTTTAACGACGGTATTTTTACCGAGGTGGAAACCGTGTTGGCATTGGGTACGAATACTTTCGGTTTTTCGGCAACGGGTTGTTCCTTAAGCGCACCTGGGGCCGGCTCCGTTTTTTTTTCCGTTTGATAAATTGCGGGAGGATCGTTTAATATGGCAGCGGGTTCAGCTTTCAGCGCCTCTGCCGGGCTGGCAATTACTGCGGCATCAGGTTTTTTTTTTATTTGCTCCGCAGGCTGGCGGTGCATTTCGGCGGCCGGCGTCGCCGCCAGGTTAAAAGCTGCCTGCAGGTGACACATTTTGAGCAGGGCAAGCTCTACCTGCAGTCGCTGGTTTTTGCTCAGCTTATAGTCAAGATCGCATTGGTTGGCAATACTTAAGGCCGACAGCAGGAACGAAACCGATGCCGCCTGGGACTGCTGCAGGTATTTGGCTTTTATTCCCTCGCTTACCTCGAGCAGCTTCAGGGTCGAGGCATCCTTACCCACCAGCAGGTTGCGAAAATGTTCGGACAGACCGGAAATAAAGTGTGAACCGTCAAATCCCTTGGAGAGGATCTCATCGAACAACAAAAGCGTCCCCGCGGTATCTTCACCGAGCAATTTTTCAATGATACTGAAGTAATAATCGTAATCGAGGATATTCAGGTTATCGATCACCGAACGATACGTTACACTCGCATTGGAGAAGCTGACGATCTGGTCGAACATGGACAGGGCATCACGCAAACCGCCGTCGGCTTTCTGGGCGATGATATGCAATGCGTCGGGCTCGTAACTTATGCCTTCTTTTTCGGCGATCGACGCCAGGTGATGGGCCATATCCTCAACGCGGATACGGTTGAAATCAAATATCTGGCAGCGCGAAAGAATAGTGGGCAGTATTTTATGCTTTTCTGTAGTTGCTAAAATAAAGATGGCATAATGCGGCGGTTCCTCCAGCGTCTTCAGGAAAGCGTTGAAGGCGGCCTGCGACAGCATGTGCACCTCATCAATGATATATATCTTGTACCTGCCTGCTTGCGGCGGTATGCGCACCTGTTCGATGAGGCTGCGGATATCGTCGACAGAGTTGTTGGATGCGGCGTCCAGTTCGTGAATGTTGAATGAGCTGCCGTTTTGGAACGAGACGCAGGAATGGCATACGCCGCAGGCTTCGCCGCTCGGCTGCAGGTTCTCGCAATTGATGGTTTTGGCCAGGATACGTGCACAGGTGGTTTTGCCCACACCCCGCGGGCCGCAAAACAAAAACGCCTGCGCCAACTGGTTATTTTTGATGGCGTTCTTAAGCGTGTTTGTTATATGGCGCTGACCGACAACGCTTTCGAATGTCGCCGGGCGGTATTTGCGTGCCGAAACAATAAAGTTATCCACTCCGGCTAAGATAAAAAGAATAAAACGGATGCTAAAATTACTGGCACGGAATGTGCAAAATTTAGCGCTATTGAATCGTAATACCCGTTATCTCTTTTACCGGGTAATAACCTTTGGCATCGGGCAGATAAACCTCTATTTCCTTCCAACTAATACTTATTTTTTTGCCGACTAATTGTGCAGCGCCATTCATAAAACTTTCGGATCCGGGAAATTGTCTAAGCCACAAAAAGGGTTTTTCATTGTTATGTGCATCCGCGACCACAATATAATTAAAGCCTTTCTTGTCGATTCGTTTAAAAGTACCGATCATGGCATCGCCATTAGCCTCTCCTGCGATTTCTTTCTGCGCAACCTGCATCGCCATTTTTTTTGAAAGCTCCGTAAATTTTTCGCACTTCACTTTAAAAAGGTCGAGCGCCAGGTCCATGCCTACCCGCTTCATAGCATCCATATCAGCCATATCCACGTGGCGCTCGGCGGCAAGGTCACTTAACATGTCGGCGTGATCGGTAACCACCTGGGTATAGGCGGCCACCGCTTCTTCCTGCGTGTTAATTTTTGAAAGATCAATCCGGTTGATGCCATTGCAAAGTGTGTCAACTATTTTTTTTTCGACAGGACCGAGCACTCTTTGGGATTGCGCAAAAAGATTCAAGCCGTAAAAACCGGCTACAATAAAAACAAGAAGGAATTTATTCATGATGAGATTTGTCGAACTCTTTTACAAAAAAAGATAAAGAATTCATTTTCTAAATTGACGTTGAACTTATTCATCGTCTTCGGGCAGATGATCGTCATCGTCCGGGTCCGGTTCTTCAAACTCCTCCTCTTCCACCTGTATGCCGTGCAGGTCGTCCAGGTCGCCCAGTTCATCATCAAAATCTTCGTCTTCCTCATCGTCCCAATTATCGTCTTCGGGTCCCCAGGAGTTGCCGAACGACAACGTTTCATCGTCCAGCAATACGTTTTCAAGGTCAGTGGTCAGCATAGCGGTCAGTTTTTTGGATCATACGGAATGATAGCAGCACGGGTTTAAAAATATTAAAAATTTCCTAACAAGAAAATTGGATTAAATAATTAAAAAATCGATTGCTGATATCAAAATGGGATCACAGACTGTGCAGACCGTCCGCCGGGAGCGTGGATGAGAGGTAACCAATGTTGCAGAGTCGCTGAAGTTTAACG
>JAFDZK010000142.1 GCA_018267005.1 Bacteroidota bacterium | reverse complement strand
CCACAAGCCGCTGTCTTAACTTCAGCGCATAAGCGATAACCGGGTTGCCGGTATTCGTATTCAGCAACACAAACTGCCCGTGCTGCAGAAAAGCCTGGTAATGAATGTTTTGGTTGGCGAGGTACTTTTTGTAATTGAATTCGGCGGGGTTTGCGGGCGGCGCGACAGGGCCGTACCTGGCAGGTATCAGCAGTTCGTCGCCATAATACAGAGCTTTGGCCGCACTGTCCTTAACGGTTACGAGCAGGTTGCCTGATACAGGCGACATTGTTTGATTGCTTACCGATTTTTCCGCGTCAGCGGTAAAACGGATCAGTCCGCCTTTTGCAACCGGTTCGCTGCTGATCTTTACAACCAGGTATCGGGCCGGGCTTTTGGAGAAATGATGCAGATCGTTCAGCTCGTTGTAATTAACGGTGATCAGCCAGCCCGATACGAACAGGAGCAGGTGCATCAGCGCCCCGCCGGTCCAGCGCATACGGTAAAGGCTTAGCCTCCGGTAAAACAGGTTCAGCAGAACGAACGCTGTAGTTAACGGGCAAAGCAAAATCCAAAGCGGAGTGGCGAAAACCGGCGAATTGAAATAAACGCCCAATACGATGCCGGCCAGGAAGGGGACGATCAATACAAAAAACGGTACTTCGCCTTTGTGGCCGGCTATCATAGCCAATAAAGATAAGGGTTTGTTGTCTGATCCTGAATTAACAGAATTTAGGAATTTTCAGAATGAAGCAATTATTCGAAAAACACAATTGGTCGAAAGAAGAATTCTCGTAATTCAATAATTCGACAAACCTGGTTCAGACGAATATATTGTTAAAGCTGTTCGCGAACTTCGAGCAGGAACTTTTTGATGTTTTCCAAAGCGTCCACCACGCGCTGGTTTTCCTTGTCGTCGCCGATATGTTTTTTCAGGTGTTCGCGTGCGCCGTTCAGGGTATACCCTTTTTCGCGCACCAGGTGAAAAATAATTCTTAGATGCTCGATATCTTCAGGGGTAAAATAACGGTTGCCTTTTTTGTTTTTCTTGGGCTGCAACACATCAAATTCCTTCTCATAAAACCTGATCAATGATTGATTTACATCAAAGATCGCGGCCACCTCGCCCATGGTGTAATACATCTTGCTGATTTCGTGTTCTTTATAAGGCATTGCTCAAATGTAATTATTTCGTCGTCATTTGTACGAAACGGGTTATTGTAAAGTTCCACACATCATAAAAATGTGGAAAACTTGTAGCATACTTAAAACTTAATTATCCCGCTAAAATTGTTTGGGATTGCGGCTGGTGTGAAAAATGGAGTTGACAAAAACCTTGCTTTGAGTCGTTTCGATCTGATAGATAATGAGAGATGGGAACATCTTAACGTGGCCTGGAATAATCAGCGGAACAAAGAATCTTGTCATGCCGAACGGTAGTGACGCATCTATCAACGGACTGCCTATTAATGTCAGAAATTAATTCTGTTAATTCTAAAATATTGATCCCGATAACAATCGGGACAGGTTCAGACAATAATTTTATCTTTGCAGCTTATGACAGCTTCAGAGATACGTAAAGCTTTTCTTGATTTTTTTGCTTCCAAAGGGCACCAGATCGTGCCTTCGGCGCCTATTGTTGTAAAGAACGACCCGACGCTGATGTTCACCAACGCTGGGATGAACCAATTCAAGGATATTTTCCTCGGCGAAGCGCCAGCCAAATACAAACGTGTGGCCGACACCCAGCGCTGCCTCCGCGTATCGGGCAAGCATAACGACCTGGAGGAAGTAGGTATCGATACCTATCACCATACCATGTTCGAGATGCTGGGCAACTGGAGCTTTGGCGATTATTTTAAGAAAGAGGCCATCGCTTATAGCTGGGAACTGCTGACCGAAGTTTATAAGATCGATAAAGACAGGCTATATGTGACCGTTTTTGAAGGTGACGAAAAAGAAGGTCTGCCTAAGGACCAGGAAGCTTACGACCTGTGGAAGCAATATGTACCTGAAAGCCATATCCTTTTAGGCAACAAAAAGGACAATTTCTGGGAGATGGGCGAAACTGGCCCCTGTGGTCCGTGCTCGGAAATACATTATGACAATCGCTCGGACGCAGAAAGAAGGACGGTAGTCGGCGCAAAACTGGTCAATGCCGACGACCCGCAGGTGATCGAGATATGGAATAATGTGTTTATTCAGTTTAACCGGTTAAAGGACGGATCGCTGCAACCGCTGCCTGCCAAACATGTGGATACCGGGATGGGTTTTGAGCGTTTGGTACGCGTGCTGGAGGGTAAACATTCTAACTATGATACCGATGTTTTCCGGGGATTGATTGGATTTATCGCCGACAAGAGCGGCAAAAAATACAACAGCGAAGCCAAACCCGGCGATGCCGACTGGAACACCGCTGTAGCCATGCGTGTATTGGCCGACCATGTCCGCGCGGTAAGTTTTACCATCGCCGATGGACAGTTGCCGTCGAATAACAAAGCCGGCTACGTCATCCGCCGTATTTTGCGCAGGGCGGTGAGGTACCAATACCAATACCTGGGTTTTAAAGAACCATTCCTGAATACGCTGGTTCCGCTTTTGGCTGAACAATTCCACGGTGTGTTTGATGAGCTTTGGAACCAGAAGGATTTTGTGCAGAAGGTGGTGCTGGAAGAGGAGATAGCATTTTTGAGAACCCTGGAAAAAGGAATAGCTATATTCAGTAATGAGCTTAATTATATAGGGCAATTAACGGAAATGTTCAAAATGAAAGTTAAGGCGTATAATCAAGTTCTGAATAAAATTGAAAATCTAGCGGACGCTACAATAAAATTCTTAAAAGAGCAGGACAATGTAGCCGACAAACAAATTGAAAGAATAAAGTCTTTAGACACAAATTTGTCAAGAGAGGAGTATTTAAAAGCTGTAGATAAAATTCTTGAAATCATAAATGGCAATACGGCGTTTAAATTATATGACACTTACGGATTTCCGCTGGACCTCACTGAGTTAATGGCTCGCGAAAAAGGGTTTAGTGTCGATATCGAAGGCTATGAAAAAGCCCTCGCCGAGCAAAAAACGCGTTCCCGCGCAGCCACCGCCATCGACACCGGCGACTGGGTGAATGTGCGCGACGAAGAAACAACCGAATTTACCGGTTATGATGAAACGGAGACCATCGCCCATATCATCAAATACCGCAAGGTAACTGCGAAGGGTAAGGAGCAGTATCAAATTGTATTGGATAAAACCCCGTTTTACGCCGAGAGCGGCGGCCAGGTAGGAGATACCGGCGAGCTGGTGTTCCCCGATGGTGAAGTGATCGAAGTGACCGACACCAAAAAAGAAAACGCGCTGATCGTGCATTATGTGGATAAACTGCCCGGCGCTGAAGCCATGGAAGACGCACTGACGGCTATCGTCGATCCCGGCAGGCGGCACAGCATCGAGGGCAACCACTCGGCAACACACCTGCTGCATGCCGCTTTGAAACAGGTGCTGGGTCCGCATGTGAACCAGAAGGGTTCGTTAGTGAATGACGAATACCTCCGTTTCGACTTTTCGCATTTCGCCAAAGTAACCGACGAGGAGCTGGCGCGGATAGAAGCTATTGTAAACGAAAAAGTGCGCGAAAACATCCCGCTGAAAGAAGAACGCAGCGTGTCTTATAAAGAAGCGATCGGCAGGGGAGTGATGGCGCTGTTCGGCGAAAAATACGGCGAGTACGTCCGCGTGATCACGTTTGACGATAATTTTTCCAAAGAGCTTTGCGGCGGAACGCATGTGAAAGCCACCGGGCAGATCGGTTATTTCAAGATCATCAGCGAAAGCGCCGTAGCCGCAGGCGTACGCCGTATCGAGGCCATATCCGGCATCGGCGCTGAAAATTATATAAACGAGCAGAGCCAGCTCATACATCAGCTAAAGGAACTTTTAAAGAATCCAAAAGACCTGGGTAAAAGCATCGAGGCTTTGTTGGATGAGAATAGTAAGCTGAAGAAGGAAGTCGAAAAAGCCGTCTTGGAAAAGTCTTCCGGATTGAAGGATGAACTGGTTAAAAAGGCACAATTGATCGGAGACATCAACTTTATCGCTGCTAAAATTGATTTGCCAAGTATAGATGCATTAAAGAATCTATCTTATCAACTTAGAGATACAATTCCCAATATGTTCTTAGTACTTGGTGTAGTTATTGATGGAATACCTAGGATAAATGTAATGCTATCGGATAGTCTGGCAAGAGACAGAGGATATAGTGCAGATAATATCGTCCGCGAGCTGGCCAAAGAGATACAAGGCGGCGGTGGCGGTCAGCCTTTCTTCGCCACGGCAGGCGGCAAAGACGCGTCCGGTTTGGGCCGTGCGCTGGAAAAAGCGAAGTCGTTTTTGCAATAAAAGATTTGACAACTTTGTGAAAAGTTGTCAAATCTCATGCAATGGTAATTAGGGATTTAAGCAGAGCTTATTTGCCATAATCTGCCGATTATTTAACAGTGGTATTTTCACTCCACACCACTCTGTGATACAAATCAGAATACCGGATCAGGTAATCGCCTGCGGGAAGCTTTAGTTCGATATGACCTGCATTCGGTCTTAAAAATTTAAAGTTTTCTAATTCCTTCAGGTTTTGTTCAGCGTCGATCTTATATACCGTAAGTAGCGCAGTCTTATTTTTCAAGATCTTTGAGCGAGGGATATTAAATGACATCGAATGTGTTCCGGTGGAATCGCCATATCTTTTCAAAATCTCGGAGAACTCACCGCCTTTTTGTAATTGCCTGCTGTTTCTCAATGACATGTCATTCACATCACAATCCGGACAATCATTAGGGGTGTGGTTATAGTATAAGAATTCGACGTATTTTTTTCGGAAAGGAATTAGCGTTTCCGCTATTTCGAATTTTGGAATGGTTAGAATTCTATAGTAATATAAAAGCGTATCCTTATCGTATTTAACCTTATATACCTTCATGTTTTCAGGCTCGGCATTTCTGAGAAAAGCTATAAAATGATAATATGGTTCTACAGTAGGCACAGCCGAGAATAGAAATCTGGTTTCCCTGCGTTTTACCTCCAGATCATTTAAAATGTTTTTGTCTTGTGGATAAAGCTTATCAACCCTGACGCCCCTTTTTAATTTTTGATTATATATGTTGAAATCACCCCAAACATTTATGGCGAGTTTTATGCTGCCATTCAAGTAATATTGTTGATCTCCATTTATAACGGTACCGTTAGGAATGAATATAAACTTATTACAGCTTGTTAAGAATTGAAAGAACGCAATTGCTGATAAAATAAAATACCGGTTTAATTTTTCGGTCATAGGAGCGATTTTCAACCTAAACATGTTAAATATATTCAGCCCGATCTGCGATGGTAAAGATTTGACAACTTTTTACAAAGTTGTCAAATCTGAAAATTTGGTCATTTCGCTTTTTGTAAGGCGAATGTGATGGGCACGGTGTATGCCACCCTTACCTTGTGCCCGTTCTGTACCCCTGGTTCCCATTTAGGCGACATAGATATAACCCTGAGCGCTTCTTTGCCGGCCCCATAACCGATGTCTTTGACGATCTTCAGATCATCGAGCGTGCCGTCTTTCTCTACGATGAAGGAAATTAATACTTTGCCCTGGATGTTTTTCTCGCGCATTACAGCGGGGTAATGCACGTTTTTGCCGATGAACTTCATAAACTCGTTGGTTCCGCCGGGGAATTGCGGCGGCTGCTCAACCACGCTGAATACTTTGTTGTCTTTTTGCTGAGGTTTCAGGGTAACGTTTTCGTTGCCGGCCTTAGCAAACGGGTTTGCTGCTGCCGACGACAGGATCGCTGCCGCGGCGAGTAAGGGTATGAAAAAGCCGTACCTTAACAAGGCTTTTTTCTGCGATCTATTTTTCTGGATCATCATAATGCGTTGTTTTAATAAACTTGCGTTAAAAAATGTGTTAACTAACTCATGTATAGGTGTTTCAAACGTTTGACTAACTAAAAGCATAACATACTCCCGCTGCTCGCCGGCGGCTTTTATGGCCTCGGCATCGGCTATAAATTCATGCACGTTTTTAAGCTCCCTGCGGATAAAGTACGCCGCGGGGTTAAACCAATTGAAAGCGACAAGCAACTCGGCCAGCAGCACGTCGGCTGAATGCCACTGATCGGCATGCGTCTTTTCGTGCGCATAAACCAGGCCCTCCGGCAAATTGCCCTGGCCGATGTGTATTTTTTTGAAGAACGAATAAGACATGGCGCTTTCATCATTACCGATGAACCGGCTTACGGCGACCAGTTTGACGGTAAGTTTTGCGGTCATGAAAATGACGCCTGTAATATACACCCAGGTCAGAAACTGCATTGGCGACACGTGCATGCCGCTTCCTTCAATTTTGCCGTTTATGGTTACAGCGGGCAGGTAGATATTCTGCGTTACCTGACGCGTTATGCTTAGACCGCTAACCCAGGTTGCATGGATGAGCGGGATGGTGAACGAAACCAACATCGAACTTAACAGGTACATCCTGTTCAGCCGGAAAAAGGTTTCCTTCCTGAGCAGCAGGTAAAGTACCGAGAATAGGGCCAGGCAGGTATTTGCCGGCACAAGGTAGGGTGCGTTAAAAATATCCATCGGTTTACAATTAAGTTTTTAGTTGATCGAAGTTAGGTAATAGGTTTTATTTTTTCAACTAAAATTTTAGTTTAAATGATAAATAAAGGATTTACATCCTATATAATGCTGAAAACGAGTAATTTATTATTGATCTGTGAAAAATAATTTTAAAAATGGCCGTTACAGCTCGCCTGCTGCGAACAGATTCTCGGCGCTGCCATTCTTTTTCAGCAGCATAAAATGCGAGTAAATAGCCTCGTGCAGCGGATACGAGCGATAATCCAGTTCGTATTGAAGCGCTACCTTTTTAATCAGCGGCGTTATCGATGGGTAATAGGTATGCGCCACCGTAGGGAACAGGTGGTGCGCCACATGGTGGTTAAAACCGCCGAAAAGCATATTCGCAAAGCGGCTGTTGGTGCAAAAATCCTTGGTTGCAGCCACCTGGTATTCGGCCCAGGTGTTGTTGATCTGGCCGTCTTCGCCCAATAAGGGAAAATCGGCATCCTCGTCGGCGTGCGTCGACAACAGCGCCGTAACGCCAAAGGCGCTGGCGGCAAAATGCATGACCAGGAATGCGGCGACAATGGTATACCATTGCTGTTCCAGTACGAGAACGGGCAAACCGATCATCAGGAACAGGTTAAGCACCTTGGCGCCAAAAAGTTTGAAATATTCTACTCTCGGAATGACCGTTACCCTTTTCAGGTAATTGTCCTTTGTGCCGAAGAAGTCCTTAAAATCGCGCACAAATAGCCAGTTAAGGGTATAGAAGAAATACAGGAACCACATATAAACATGCTGGTACCGGTGAAAGCTGAACCACTTGCTCTGCGGGAAAATGCGTACCATATCGCTTTGTTTTACGTCGATGTCCCAATGCTGCACGTTTGGGTAGGGGTGGTGCAGCAGCAGGTGTCGTTTCTTCCATACAAAGCTGTTGCTGCCGAATAGTTCCAGTATGTAAGTTAGCCACTCATTGTATATCCTTCTTTTGAAAATAGCGCCATGGGCGGCATCATGAAAAGTATTAAGGAACACCAGGATCATGCTCCAGCCGGTAAGGATATAAAATGCAAAAAGCAGATAAGTATTATTCCCGAACAAAAGAATGCAGCTATAAAATAGGAAATAAAAGGTTATGAGCAGGGCCGATTTAAAAACGATGCGGTTTTGAATACCTTTCCTCTCTGAAATTGCGGCCTGGACCTGTTTGTTCAGGTCGCGGAAGAAGTCATTTTCCCCCGCTTTTCTAAATGCAGGCTTAGTAATTTTGGTGTCGTATATCGAGGTATCGGCAGGCATATCGTCATAATTTTTTCCCGGTAAATAACACCTCAGAACCAAATTCGTTTGCTTTTTGCGGCTAATTGCGATGCGGGCTGAGCTGTGTATGTGAGTTTTTAGCTTATATTTGGCGCTTTGCAGGCATCGGGTTTGCCAAAGTTTTAAAATAATATGACAATTCATCCGGAAAAGTCAAAAGATAAATATGAGCTGGTAGTAGGGTTGGAAGTGCACGCACAGTTATCCACTTTAAGCAAGGCTTTTTCGTCTGATTCCGCCGCGTTCGGAGGCGACCCGAACGAGCATGTGAGCGTAGTTTCGCTCGGCCATCCGGGCACTTTGCCCCGCATCAATAAAAAAATGGTGGAGTACGCCATAAAGATGGGCCTCGCCTGCAACAGCGCCATCAGCCTGCATAACACCTTTGCGCGCAAGAATTATTTTTATGCCGACTTGCCCAAAGGCTACCAGATTACGCAGGACCAGTTTCCTATTTGCATTGGCGGTAGTGTAATCGTCAGGCTTTCCGACGGTTCACAAAAAGATATAACCATCCATCATATCCACATGGAGGAGGATGCCGGTAAAAGCATGCACGACCAGCACCATAGCGACTCATACATCGACCTAAATCGCGCCGGCGTGCCGCTGATCGAGATCGTGTCCGAGCCCGACATCCGCAGCAGCGAAGAAGCCGGGCAGTACCTGGCTGAGATACGTAAATTGTTACGCTACTTAGATATTTGCGATGGGAACATGGAAGAAGGCAGCATGCGCTGCGATGCCAATATTTCAGTAAGGCTAAAAGGCGAAACGGCTTTTGGTAACCGCTGCGAGGTGAAGAACATGAACTCGATACGTAACGTACAGCGCGCCATCGAGCACGAGTTTGAACGCCAGGTGCAGATATTAGAGAACGGGGGCCGGATAGAGCAGAATACGCTCAACTTCAACGCCGATACGGGCGAAACATCTGTTTTGCGTACGAAGGAAATGGCGAACGATTACCGTTACTTTCCGGAACCGGATCTTCAGCCCTTGTATTTGGACAAGGCTTACGTTGAACAAATACGTGCAAGCCTGCCCGCTCTTCCCAGGCAGCTTTTCGAAAAGTATACAACGGAATTGGCGCTGCCTGCTTACGACGCTTCGGTGATAACCGCCGACAGGGACACGGCTGCCTATTTTGAAGAGCTGATAAGTTACACCAAAAACTACAAGGCCGCTGCCAACTGGCTGATGGGCGCCGTCAAATCATATTTGAACGAAAATGGCGTTCAGATTACAGACTTCTGTATTAAACCGGCTAATTTGGCTGGGATAATCGGCTTGGTCGACAGCGGTAAGGTCAACAATTCGGTTGCGGCTCAAAAGCTTTTCCCGGCAATGATCAGTCATCCCGGTAAAACGGCGGAGCAATTGGCGAAGGAGCTTAACCTCCTGATCGACCAAAGCGGCGAGGATGTACACCAGTATATCAGCGAAGCGATAGCCAAATACCCTGATAAAGTGATCGAGTACCGGAAAGGCAAAAAGGGCGTTATCGGATTGTTCATGGGCGAGATCATGAAACGCTCGAAGGGTAGGATCGACCCGCAAACGACCAACCAGTTACTGATAAAGGAGTTAGAATCTAAATAAATGAGAAAAAATATTGTTGCGTATTGCTGCGTTGCCGTATTGCTGACCGCGTTCACTGCATGCAAGGGGGGAAATCATTCGGCGTTTACTATAAACGGTACTGTTACCAATCCGGGCAGTATAAAGAAAATTTACCTGTTGCAGGCCGACAGTACAGCCATCACCGTAGTCGACTCGACCAACCTGGGCGAGGACGGCAAGTTCCGGTTTGAGCGCTCGATCCCTTACGCAAACCTGTTTAACCTGCGCATCGGCAGCAATCTTTTCGACCTGATCGCAAAAAATGGCGAAGACATTACGTTCTCGACGAACCTGGCGGATGTCAACCACACTTATACCATAGCCGGCTCGGAGGACTCGGAAAAGATTCAGGAGTTTAACAAGGTTAATAACGTGTATAACCAGCAGATCAGCAAGATCACCGAGGATTACCGTTCCGCGGCCGAAAAGTTGGGACGTGAATCGGATTCACTGATCAATATTTACCGTCCGCGGTTGCAAAAAGTGCTCGACAGCCAAAGCAAGGCCGTGCTGAATTTCGCCCTGAATAATAAAAATTCGCTGGCCGGTTTTTATGCCATTACCGCGCTCGACCAGAATAAATATGAGCAGCAAATGGTGGCTTACGCCGACGACCTGCAGGGTAAATTTGCGGATAACCCGGCTGTACAGGGTTTTATCAGGCAAATGGCGGTCGTAAAGCCGGTGTCGGTAGGTCACCAGGCGCCCGATTTTACCACGATGGGACTGGACGGCAAGCCGGTAAAGCTGTCGGATTACAAAGGGAAGTACGTACTGCTCGACTTTTGGGCGTCATGGTGCGGTCCCTGCCGGCATGAGAACCCAAACGTGGTCAAGCAATATGCGATCTACAAATCTAAAGGGCTGAATATCCTCGGCATATCTTTGGATGTGAATAAATCCGCATGGCAACAAGCTATCAACCAGGACAAATTGACCTGGAACCATGCGTCCGACCTGAAGAATTTCGACGGTCCTACAGAGAGACTGTACCACATCAACGCCATTCCCTCCAACTTTATGATCGATCCGCAGGGCAAGATCATCGCAAAAAACATCACCGGCAGCGATCTTGAAGAATTTTTAAACAAAACGTTTAATAAGCCTCAATAAAAGGTTAACATAAGGTAACACTTAACAATTTGTTAATATCAGGTTAATAATTTGCTTTTGTAGAGCTTATATTTTTATGCAAAATTTGTAATATGAGCACTTCTCCTAAGCAGAAAATACTGATCGTTGATGATGAGCCTGATATTTTAGAGCTGATAGAATATAACTTGAAGAAGGAAGGTTAC
>JAFDZK010000141.1 GCA_018267005.1 Bacteroidota bacterium | reverse complement strand
CCAGTCAGTGAAAACCTTCGTAAAGCCAATATTGTTAAACTATTAGCTATACGATGAAAAAGATACATTTATTACTTGCATTATTATTTTCTGTCCCGGTTTTTGCCCAAACCCATCCTTCTTTGGCCCATGGGACGATATTTGGAGCCAAACCAGACACTACCGGCGTAATAGCCGCTTCGAAAGTGGAAGGTTTTATGGACAAAAAAGTACGGATCAGTATTAGTATCAAGGGCAAAGTGACGAAAGTGACCAAGTCCAAAGGCGGCTGGTTTGAAATGGACGCCGGGAAAGGTAGGGTGATAACAGCACACTTCAAAAACTATGGTGTGACCATACCTACTGCCCTGGCCGGACACACTGTTATCCTTGACGGGATCGCGTCCAAACAATTCATTGCAGATGACGGGCAGCATTTCGCAGGCGATACCGTTAATGGCAAAAAGCAACACCGCGTAAAAACCAATCCGCAGAGAAGGTTAACTTACGAGGTAACAGGAATGATGGTGGACTGAGCGAAAGCCGGTTATCTAAAGCTTGATTGACGATTTATTCTAACCGGTTCCAATTGCAGTTCGTGAGCGAATAATTCTTTTACTTTTCGCTCTATCTCGTTCCGGTTGACGGTTGCATTGCGCCTTGCTTTAATATAACTTTCCCGCGATATTTTAGTGGCCAGGTCGCCTACCGTTTTCAGGTGAATTTCTTTCCCAAATTTCCCCGCGAGCTTAAGCCCTGAAAGCGACGCCAAACAGCCGGCCAAAGCCAGCGGCCAAGTGTAAAAAAATGCGATGGATGATCCCAGCAAAGTAATAGTGAACAAGGTTATTATCCACTGTTTAGGCTTAAGCAGATTGATTTGAAAACCCAGTTCCTGCTCGATGCCCGTAATCGCTGTGAGGCGATTGTCCCTTGGAAAAAGTTTGGTCAGGCGGCTATGCGGCACAATGGAGCACTTATCGGCACCTGTTGTGGCCGCTATAGCATTTCGCAACAAGTAGAAAGCACGTTGGGTAGTACAAGTATCTTCCTGTTCAAGAACGATCTTACTTACGATAATATTTGAAAGCGCCCTGTACGAATCGACTTCTGAAAGGCTGTTGTAGTCGAATTTGATATTAAACGACTTTTCGATCCTTACTAAAACTGCTTCAATATCTGCAGAGTCGAATCTTCGAAATTTATTAAATTCTGTATCCATACTCACAAGTGCCAGTCATAAGGCACTTTCCATGCCAATGTTAACTACTTGCTTAAGTACATCGATTTCTCCTTGTACAGATGCCTGAAGTACGGATCCTCGATATTGGGTATGAAGCGGATAGCTTCGCCGGTGGATTTCATTTCGGGGCCAAGCTCCTTGTTGACTTCGGGGAACTTATCGAACGAGAACACCGGCTCTTTGATAGCGAAACCGTTCAGTTTGCGCACGATGTTAAAGTCTTTCAGCTTGTTCACGCCGAGCATGATCTTCGCCGCGATATTGATGTAAGGCACGTCATATGCCTTGGCGATGAAGGGCACGGTACGTGAAGCGCGCGGGTTAGCTTCGATCACGTAAACCTTTTCGTCTTTAATGGCGAACTGGATATTGAGTAAACCACGGACGTTGAGAGCGCGCGCTATTTTGTCGGTGTGCGCTTCCATCTGGCGGATCACGTTTTCCGACAGGTTGAACGGCGGCAGCACCGCGCTCGAGTCGCCGGAATGAATACCCGCAGGCTCAATGTGTTCCATCAATCCGATGATATGCACATCTTCTCCATCGTGTATGGAGTCTGACTCCGCTTCTTCTGCTCGATCGAGGAAGTGGTCGATCAGCACGCGGTTGCCGGGCAGGTTACGCAGCAGGCTTACTACCGCTTTTTCCAGGTCCTCGTCGTTGATGACGATGCTCATGCCCTGGCCGCCCAGCACATAGCTCGGCCGAACAAGCACCGGGTATCCCACTTTGTGCGCTACTTCTATAGCTTCTTCAGCGCTTTCGGCTACGCCGTATTTGGGATATGGAATATCTAAGTCTTTCAGCAGGTCCGAGAAACGGCCGCGGTCCTCGGCGACGTCCATATCGTTGAACGAAGTGCCGATGATCTTAATACCGTGCTCATGCAGTTTTTCAGCCATTTTCAGGGCTGTTTGACCGCCCAATTGCACTATAACGCCTTCGGGTTTTTCCAACTCGATGATCTCGCGCACGTGCTCCCAGAATACCGGCTCGAAATACAGCTTGTCGGCCATGTTGAAGTCGGTGGATACGGTCTCAGGGTTACAGTTGATCATGATGGCTTCAAAGCCCGATTCTTTAGCTGCCAGTAAGCCATGTACACAGCTATAGTCGAACTCGATGCCCTGGCCGATCCGGTTCGGACCTGAGCCTAAAACGACGATCTTCTTTTTGTCAGATACCTTCGATTCGTTCTCGCCTTCGTAGGTTGAGTAAAAATATGGCGTCTTGGCAGGGAACTCGGCGGCGCAGGTATCTACCATTTTATAAACGCGGGTAATCCCCAGGCTCTTGCGGCGCTGGTATACATCTTCCTCGGTTACGTTAGTTAAAATATGAGCGATCTGCAGGTCTGAAAACCCTTTTTGTTTCAGGGTGAAGAAAAACTCTGTGGGGATGTTGTTTAACGAGTACCGACGTAACTCGACTTCAAGATTTACTATTTCCTGTACCTGGTTCAGGAACCAGCGGTCGATCTTGGTGGCCTTGCGCACCGACTCGATCGGAACACCCAGGCTTAAAGCATCGTAGATATGGAACAGCCTGTCCCAGCTCGGGTTCTCCAGGCTTCGCATAATTTCATCCAAGTTGCGGCTTTGACGGCCATCGGCTCCCAAACCCCAGCGGCCTATTTCCAGGCTTTGACAAGCTTTCTGTAATGCCTCGATAAAGCTGCGGCCAATGGCCATTACCTCGCCTACTGATTTCATCTGTAAGCCCAGGTAGCGGTTTGCGCCTTTAAATTTATCAAAGTTCCAGCGCGGAACTTTTACGATCACATAATCCAGCGTCGGCTCGAAATAGGCCGAAGTAGTTTTGGTGATTTGGTTTTCTAATTCGTCGAGATTATAACCAATCGCCAGCTTTGCGGCTATTTTGGCGATGGGATAACCCGTAGCTTTGGAGGCCAAAGCCGATGAACGCGACACGCGCGGGTTGATCTCGATGGCGATGATCTGCTCGTCAGCCGGATTCACCGCGAACTGGACGTTGCAGCCACCTGCGAAATTGCCGATGGCGCGCATCATTTTGATTGCCTGGTTACGCATGTTCTGGTAGCAGCGGTCACTCAGCGTCATCATAGGCGCTACCGTGATCGAATCGCCGGTATGGATACCCATCGGATCGAAGTTCTCGATCGAACAGATGATGATCACATTGTCGCGGTTGTCGCGCAGCAACTCCAGCTCATATTCCTTCCAGCCAATAACTGCCTGTTCCACCAAAACCTCGTGCGTCGGCGAAGCCTGCAGGCCGCGGCTCAGGGCCGCATCAAAATCTTCTTTTTTATGTACGAAGCCCCCTCCGGTACCACCCAGGGTATAGCTCGGGCGGATCACCAGCGGAAAACCGATCTCCTGCGCAGCTTCTTTACCTTCCAGGAACGAGTTGGCGATCTTGGACCTTGCAACATCGATACCGATCTCGACCATCAACTGGCGGAAAGCCTCGCGGTTTTCAGTCTTTTCTATCGCGGCGGTATCCACGCCGATCACGCGTACATTATATTTTTCCCAAATACCACGTTCTTCGGCTTCCTTGCAAAGGTTCAGCGCAGTCTGACCGCCCATGGTGGGCAATACAGCGTCGATATGCTGTTGCTGCAATATCTTCTCGATACTGTCACAGTTTAGCGGCCACAGATAAACATGGTCTGCGATCACCTTGTCGGTCATGATCGTTGCCGGGTTGCTGTTGATGATGGATACCTCGATCCCTTCGTCCTTAAGCGACAGCGCCGCCTGCGAACCGGAATAATCGAACTCACACGCCTGGCCTATAATAATAGGTCCCGAACCAATAATTAAAACAGATTTGATGGAGGTGTCTTTGGGCATAGTCTTTTTGAGTCTTAAGTCATGAGTTCTGAGTCTTAAGTCTGTCCGGGATCAAGCGACTACGGACTGTAGACTGTCGACTAAGGACTTCAACACTATGCGCTGAGAGGGCAAACCGACTTCAGCGTCGGGGTGCAAAGATAGGAAAATAGATTAAGCCGCGGCGAGGTTTTTTTAAATTTTAATTATCGTCATTTGTGACGGTAAACATCCTAATGTAAAAACAGATTTTTTTATATTTACCGAATACTGAACCCTGGTAATATGCGCGTATTGATGAGGCGATGTTTAATACCCCTGATTGTTGTTGGTTTGCTGCTCAGCGGCTGCGCTATGTTTCAAACCATTATCAAATCGTCGTTCCCTTACACCACAACGCTAACCATAGCAGCATCTTCGAAGCCGGACGTCGAAAGTTCGGCCGTCAGCATGGCCACCAGCTTCGATCAGAATTTCAGCAAGAACGGCAACACGGCCAGTAAGATCACTTTGGTCCGGGTAATCTCGGCTAAACTGGTTTCCATTGGCCCGCCCACGTTTAATATCGGCAATATCGCTTCCGTTAGGGTGTACCTTTCCAAGAAAGACGGTTCAGACGAGATACTGATCGCCTCGAGGGATGATATCGAGGAGAACGCCGGCAACAATATCACGCTTGATTTTGACGACTCCAAATTCCTCGACGAGCTGGTGCGCCAGCGGGGCATAAGGGTGCGGATGGTTTATAAAATGCGTAATTACATCAGCAACGATGTTAATCTCGACCTTATTTTAGGACTTGCGGCTTACCCGGTGCAGGAAAAGAAATAATTTATTGCAGTGCAAACGTAACCGGGAGCATATAATATACCTGTTCGGGGATGCCATAGCTTTGGCCGGGCAGCCAGCCTTTCATACCTTTTACTACGCGCATAGCCTCTTCGTCAAGATCAGAACTGACCGACTTAAGTACTTCGACAGCTGTCAGGGAACCATCCCTTTTAACGACAAATTTTAGTACGACGGTACCGTGTATATTTTTTTCGACGGCATCCTTTGGATACTCGATGTGTGAGCCAAGGTATCGGTAAAGTGCGGTTTCGCCGCCTTTGTATTGCGGTAAAGTAACCCTTTGCGTGTAAGTATGAGTTACACCTGCGGAATCTGTCGATGAGCCGGATACCAGCTTGCCATCGGCATATTGTTCCGTGAATTTTACTTTTAGATTGGTTTCGACCCCTGTCCAGGTGCTGTCCCTTTTGCCGTTTTTAACCGCACCTTCCTCTTCAATATGTTTAAAATAATTGTCGTATCCGACGTAGTGACCGAAGCCGTCCTTAACCAGCACCTTGCCGGTCGAGTCGAGGCAGTCCTTTATAATATAATTAAAGCTGATCGTTCCACCCATCACCTGGCGGTCCTTTCTGTCGTAAGGTATATACTCCCGTACGTTGTATATCTTACCGTTTGGATAGTAATAATAGCATACTCCATTAAGTTTACCGGAGACGTAATTCTCCATAAACTTTTTATTCCCGTTGGGGTAAAAGCCAATACATTGACCTTCAGGATATAACAAATTTCCTTTGGATGATTTACCGATAAACTTACGGTGATTGTTCTTGTAAACTTCCTGCACATTATAAAGCGTCGAGCCGGAATCGGGGCTGGTTATGACCCGGATATAATCGGCGCTGTCGCGCGTGCTTACGTAATGCCCGTCATTGGTCAGGAAAGCAATGCTTGTGGCGGATGAAACGGCTGAAGTTTTGGACTGTGCAAAAGCGGTTCCGCTTATGAGCAAAAGGAGTGCGTAAATGGATAATGGTTTAAGCATAGCATTTCAAATTTATTAAAATGCCGGAAATTTATTTGATCAGCTTATTGTCCGTGTCGGGAAATACCAGCAAAGGTTTGTATTTTTTTGCTTCTTCCATATCCATATGCGCATACGACATGATGATCACAATGTCGCCGACCTGCGCCAGCCTGGCTGTAGCCCCGTTAAGGCAAACCGTGCCGCTGCCGCGCTCGCCTTTTATGACATAGGTCTCAAAGCGCGCGCCGTTGTTGTTGTTAACGATCTGAACCTTTTCGTTGGGAATAATGTTTGCCGCCTCGATCAAATCCTCATCAATGGTAATGCTGCCCACATAGTTCAGCTCGGCCTGGGTTACTTTAGCCCGGTGGATTTTGGATTTCAACACCTCTATGATCATGGCGCAAAGGTAGATTTTTAATTTATAGTTAGTGTCACTGGCAGTTCATAGTTCATCGATCATGGTTCATGGCAGCCCGCATTAAGTTTTAGGGTGTTCGGCTATGAACCATGAACTATCGCCCGTGAACGTAAGATCACGTTATCGATCAGCCTGGTATTCCCCACCCTCGCCGCTACAAGGGCAACAATATTTTGGGTTTTACTGTTGGCCGGATGCAGGTCGGTGCCGTCGGTTATCTCGAAATATTCGGCATGCACGCCCGGCTCGGCGTTTATGCGGTCAAAACATTCTTCCTGCAATGCCGCGATCCTGTTGCGGTCAAAATTGTTCTTCAGCCAGTCGAGCGTTTTTGACAGCACCAGCGCATGCTGCCGGTCTTTCGCAGATAAATGAATATTTCTCGAGCTCATAGCCAGTCCGTCGGGTTCGCGCAAAATAGGGCACATGACCAGTTTCACCGGCAGATCAAGCATGTCCACCATGCGCTGAATGACCAGGAACTGCTGGTAGTCCTTCTGCCCAAAAAAAGCCAGGTCGGGTTTTACAATGTCGAACAATTTATAAACTACCTGCGTAACCCCCTGGTAATGGCCCGGTCGGAATTTACCCTCGAGCAGGTGTTCCAGCTCACCTATATCCAAATGCCAATGCTCATTGCCGGCATACATTTCGCCCACTTCAGGGTGAAAGAGGATATCGCAGCACGCTTGTTCCAGTTTTTCGGTGTCGGATGCGATCGGGCGGGGGTATTTCTCCAGGTCCTTCGGGTCGTTAAACTGCGTGGGGTTGACAAAAATGCTGCAAACTGTCACATCGGTTTGGCCCCTTGAACGCGCCAGCAGCGAGAGGTGCCCTTCATGTAACGCGCCCATTGTCGGTACAAAACCAATTGTTTGGCCTATCGGCGACAGCTCATCGAGGTATTCCCTAAGCTGATTTCTGGTGTTAAATATTTTCAATGGGGCAGGTTTTATAAAAATGGGGCAAAATTGTGTATTTGATCAAACAAAACCAAAACTTACTTGCATAATTCGTTGATAATTCATAGGATAATGCTTATATTTGCAGACTCAAATTTTTTGACTTCTTTACGTAATTTAATAACTGATTAGAGATGGGTAAATCTAAGCTTCTTTTCATCACTCATGAGATGTCCCCTTTCCTCGAACTCACAAAGATTTCTGAAATTACACGCCAGCTGCCGCAGGCGATGCAGGACAAAGGCTACGAGATCCGTATCCTGATGCCGCGTTTCGGAAATATAAATGAGCGCAGGAACAGGCTGCATGAAGTGATCCGTTTATCGGGTATGAACATCATTATTAACGATAATGATAATCCTTTGATCATCAAAGTGGCATCGATCCCGGCGGCAAGGATGCAAGTGTATTTTCTTGACAATGAAGAGTATTTTCAGCGAAAGCATGTGTTTAACGACAAGGACGGGAAATTTTACGCTGACAACGACGAGCGCATGATCTTTTTCTGCAAAGGCGCGCTCGAAACCGTGAAAAAACTGGGCTGGGCGCCTGATGTGATCCATTGCCACGGCTGGATGAGCTCGCTGGTGCCGGCATATCTTAAAACAACGTATAAAGACGATCCGACCTTCAAGAATTCCAAAGTAGTTTACTCTGTTTACGACAATGATTTCGGCGGTATGCTCGATCCTGATTTTGCCAATAAGGCGATCATGTCCGACATGACCGAAGAGCACATCGAATATTACAAACCCGGCACTAATTCAGCCTTGCATAACGGCGCGATCCAGTATTCCGACGGAGTAGTTTTAGCGAGCGAGGGCATTGACGATGAAGTGTTAAATAATGTTAAAAACGGCCATAAATCGGTTTTAGAGTTTTCTTCAACTTCTGATTTCGAAAATTATTACAATTTTTACGACGAAATTACCAATGAAGAATTGGTGCATGTTGCATAAGTTTTGAGATCGGATATGAAATTTTTTCGATTAGACTTATTGACCCTGTTAATAAGTCTTTTTATTTTACATAGCTGCAAAAACCAGGATACCATTGGGCTGACCGTTGAATCGTCAAAGCAATTGAACGGTTCGTTTATCGATACATCTACTATCGTGGTCAATACCGATACCGTGGGCCCCGTCATAGCGTCAAGTCTTACCAAAACGCCGCTCGGGTACTTTAAGGACCCGGCATTGGGTACCTCTGAGGCTAACATAGCGGTGCAGCTCAATTTACCAGGCAGTTCGGCTTACACGTTGCCCACCGGCACTATTTTGGTCGATTCGGCGGTGTTGGCGTTAAAGTATGCCGACGGATTTTACGGCGACTCGGTGACCACACGCTATAAGATCAATGTTTACCAGCTTAAACAAAGAGTAGCCAACGGGGCCACCTATTACAGCGACATGAACTGGGACAGCCTGGCCGATAAGACCAACCTGCTGGGCACACGCACCTTCCTGGCGCATACGCACGATAGCCTGAAAGTATATAATGTTGTTAGTGGTCACCCCGACAGCCTGGTTAGCGTGCCCCCGCAGGTACGGATACCGATAAGCAAGAATTTTATAAACCAGGTACTGTTTAACGCCGGCAGCACGCAGCTAGGTTCCAATAATGCGTTCCAGAATAATGTGAAAGGCTTGTACCTTACACTGGACAAAGACGGCACCAGCGGTCCCGGCGGTATTTTTCAATTTAAATTGGGCGACTCGCTGAATATATATTACCGCACCGTTAACGGCACCACGATCGACACAACTTCCGTTTCGTTGCCGCTCGGATATCATGCCGCGCAGATAAGGCGTACGCCGTCTGCTGCCGTTACTACGGAACTGGCAAGCCAGGGAAGTTCACGTAATATTATTTACCTGCAGGGGCTGGCAGGTTTGAAAGCCAGGATCAGCTTCCCGTATCTGAAGAATATTCTTAAAACTATCGGAAGCAATATCGTGATCAATAAGGCCGAACTGGTTATTACCCCAGCGCCGGGAAGTACCATACCATACAAGCCGCAGCCTAAGCTATCCATGTACCGCTATGACATAGCGCACCAGCCCGCAGAGTTACAGGATGCGACCGCAAGCGACCCCAGGTACCAGGGCGTAGCGACTTTCGGAGGCTTTTACGACGGTACGAAAAAGAATTATCACTTTGTGATCACAGGCTATGTACAAGACCTGATGGAGGGGAAAACAGTAGATTACGGTACTTACATTTCAGCCGTAGATACCCTAAACAAAACTTCAATCGACTTTAAGCCCACGCCCGAAACGGCCGGCCGTACCATTGCCGTCGGTACCGATCCAAGCTCGCCCTATCGGATACGGCTCAATATCATTTACACTAAATTGAAAGATTAATAAAAAGGCCGCCTCGTAACTCGATTGCGAGGCGACTTTTTTATGATAGTTGGAGAAATACGCTCCGCCACGTGCCGGATTTTTCAGTCATTGCCCCTGCAAGTCCCGGCTGGCAATTTAGCCGAGACAGGATTCCATCGCTTCATTCTCTCCGTCGTAATCTGTACAAATTGACGTTGCAGGCGGACAAGCCGTAGCGTTTTGTGAAGCCGTGTTACAACAATTTCAGAACGACTGACCATATCGCTGTTGTCGCTAAAGCGATAATAATGCCCAGCCCTATAACCAGGTTGACCAGGCCAGGGTCGGTATTATATTCCTCCGCAACTATGCCCGATGTTAATTGCGTGGGCATTGCAGCTTCGAAAACAGCGATCTTACTCGCATTTCCCCTGAAGTTGGTAATCATCGCGACGATCAGGAGCAATGCAGGCGCCAATAGCAACTTATAACTTAGCGCAGCAGTTATATGTTTCAGCTTCCGCCTCCAGCCGCTAAACCTTAGCTGAAGCCCGATGGAAAATAGCGCGAGCGGGCCGACGGTAATTGCAAGCTTATCAAGTAACGGATCGATGAAGCCGATGTCAACAAAACGTGGTATGGTAAGCGCAGCTAAACAACCGATAAACGGCGGAAAAAGAAATACCTTCTTAACGACAGTCTTTATTTGTAGATCGTGTTTGCCTTGTGCCCGCAGAACTGTAAATATACCTATAGTTGAAAGTGTAAGGAATGTGATCTGGTCGCAAATGACAGCAATGCTTAGATCTTTATCGCTGAAATAAGCCATAACAAGCGGAAAGCCGACAAAGGAGGTATTGCCTAAACCAGCGGATAACTTCAACGCGGCCATCGTGGATTTAGGCATCTTTCTTTTAGCGGCATAAATCTGAACAAACACCCACGCCCCCATCCAGACGATGACCGGCATTATGATCGGCAGCAGCAACTGTTTACTCCAGGAAATATGCGGAAGGTATTTAAATGAAACCGCAGGCAGCGCAATGTAAATGATCCATGCGTTTATTCCCTTATAGGCGTCGGCCGGAAGAGTTTTAGATAGCCTGAAAAGCATTCCTGCCGCCAGGCATACCCCAATCAGTATAAAGTTAACCAAACTATAATTTAATTTTCCTTGAAGCCAAAACTAAACAAACGCGGTGGATACTTAATAGCCGGACCAAGCTTTTGAATTAAAGCTGCATGAATATCGTTCGGGCCTCCGGTAAATCCTTTGTTATTAATGATATGCCGCAGCTTTTGAGCCATGTTTTCAGACGAGCCGGCGCAACAGGGGGCTTTAGATGAAGAGTGAACTGCAAAATAAAAGCCCCCTCACACTTGCTGTTTGGGGGCTTTCAACCTAAACCTTATCACAATTA
>JAFDZK010000140.1 GCA_018267005.1 Bacteroidota bacterium | reverse complement strand
GTTATCACTCGAACAGCAATCGGAACATCCACTTGCGACAGCAGTTGTAGCCTACTTAAAGGAGCAAAACACGGGAACTGTAGCGTCGAACTATTTTCACAGTCTCACCGGTCAGGGAATTGAAGGCATGTTCGACGGACAGCCGTTCTATGCCGGTAACCTGAAACTCGTAGATTCCTGTAAAACCAACTTGCCTGATGAACTTCGTGTTGCGGCAGAAGCACTATCTGGTTGGGGTAAAACGGTCATCTATTTCGCTTCACATCTTTCTGTACTGGCGATTGTTGCCCTGCAAGACCGGGTGAAAATTACTTCTGCCCAAGCGATTGCCGAATTACAAGGCAGTGGTATCACGGTCTATATGCTCACCGGTGACCACGCGGTTACTGCTGCACATATCGGTAAAGAGGCCGGTATCACTGAAATTATTGCAGGTGCTTTACCGGCCGACAAAGCGGAGTTTGTGAAGACCTTGCAAAGCCAGGGCAAAATAGTCGCGATGGTAGGTGATGGCATCAATGACAGCCAGGCGCTGGCACAGGCTAACCTTTCTATAGCAATGGGCCATGGTTCGGACATCGCCATGGATGTAGCTAAGATCACGCTCGTCTCTTCCGATCTCTTACAGATACCCAAAGCACTTAAACTGTCCCGGCTCACTGTTCGTACAATTCGGCAAAATCTGTTCTGGGCATTTATCTATAACCTCATCGGCATTCCGCTGGCTGCCGGCATATTGTATCCGTTCAACGGCTTCCTGCTTAATCCCATGATCGCGGGTGCAGCTATGGCCCTTAGTTCTGTATCGGTGGTCAGCAACAGCCTTCGGCTTAAATATTCAAAAATTAACATATAGCATAAAAACAATGGAAACTCTAAAATTCAAGACCACCATCAAATGTGGTGGCTGCATAGCAACGGTAACCCCGGTACTTAATAATTTGGACGGCGTACAAAAATGGGAGGTCGATACGGCTAACCCTGATAAGGTACTGACTGTAGATACAAATAAAGGTTTGAATCCTAATGAAGTGATTAGCGCATTGAAGGCCAAAGGCTTTCAGGCAGAAGTCATCAAATAAACCGATATTTGTAAGAGCCGCACTGAAAGGCAGGAATAGCGCTTTGACTATTAAGAAAAAACGGTAGCTTTTAAACAAATGTAACTTTTTTGTGTATCTAATATAATGAGAAAATTCGGTGCCTTCGGCTTGGCTGCGTTTTACCTGTTGCTGACAACGGGTATGTTCGTATGCCTGGTTCACTGCGGTGCCGAATTTTTATTGGAAAAGTCGGGCCACGAATTAACGGCGCTTGCGCTTGATGACCATATGGGCGATGGCCACGATGAAGAATCTCTTGCCGGACATGATAGCGACCATCATGAGGACAAAGAACATGGACACAAAAAATCTTGTGGTGAAGGTAAAGATTGCAGTTGCTGTAACCAGCACGGCAATTATGTGATCAAAGAAAACTCTTCCGCTTCGCTGGAATTTCAACTGAGCGCATTACAGGTCGCCGTGATTTTTTTACCTTATGATTCAGCAGCGCCTGTTCGGGGCATTTATGAGGCTAAAGTATCCTGGTTAAACGCCACGGGGCCGCCGCGGTCGGCTGTACAGCCTTTATTTCTTAAATACCGTTCTCTTCTGATCTGATTCAAGCATTGCCGCATTTCTGCGGCCTGAAGTAGTATTGCCTTCACTTTCTTTAGCTTGAATTAAAACATGACATTATATATTAAAAATATGGTTTGCGACCGCTGCATTATGGTCGTTAAACAACAACTGGAAAATTTAGGTTTCCGCGTCACTGCAATTGCTCTAGGCAGCGCGGATGTACAGCCTGAGCCGGATGCCGTTCAATTAAGTGCTGTTTCCTCCGCTCTGAAGCTGCTTGGCTTCGAACTGATTGACAATGAAAAAGACCGCGTTGTGCAGCGCATCAAAGACCTGATCATTGAAAAGGTCCATCACAGCGACCTTGCCGACAATCGCCTTAGTTTTTCAGATTACCTGTCCGATCAGGTTCATAAGGATTATACCTACCTCAGCCGGATGTTCTCGGAATCCGAGGATACCACCATAGAAAAATTCATTATTCAGCAAAAGATCGAAAAAGTGAAAGAACTGCTGGAGTACGGTGAACTCAACATGAATGAGATCGCCTGGAAAATGGGCTACAGCAGCAGCGCCCATTTGTCCACACAGTTCAAAACCATAACCGGGTTAACGCCGAGCCAGTATAAATCCTCCGATCAGCTGCCCAGAAAATCATTAGATAAGGTATAAAGCATTTGTTATGAAAAACCTGAAGACAGTACTCCTAATAAGTTATCTCTGCGTGACTTTGGTTGCCCATGCCCAACAACATGAAATGCCCGGTATGAACATGAATTCATCGCAGAAAAATCAGCCTGAAAAATCAAAAATTTCGCAAACAAACCCGAAAACGAAAGCGAGTACGGCGCAAAAGCGATCGAGGAAAAGAACGGCGAACAGGAAAGGTGTGGGTAGCATGATTGGAATGAAAATGAACCATTCCGATAGTGGTATAATGCCCGGAAGAAAAATGCCGGAAAAGTCCGCTGCAAATAGCATGCAAAATATGGACATGTCTGAGCCAGCACATGGAATGAGTATGGGAACAGGCAGCATGCCGGGCATGAAGATGACCGCACAGCCGGCGAATCCAGGCGATACCATTAAAAGTACGTCATCCACACTAAATGATCACCTTATTCATGCAGGCAAACGGGTATATTATGATCTTAATATCGGCGATACCATAGTTAACTACACCGGTAAGCGCGTCAAAGCCCTGGCTATTAACGGCCAGATACCAGGCCCTGTTTTAAGATTTACGGAAGGTGACACGGCTTATATCCGTATCCATAACCACCGAAAAACTACAACATCTATCCACTGGCACGGCTTGCTCGTACCCAATAAATACGATGGCGTACCTTACATCAGTACCGTGCCCATAGAACCAGGCACGACGTTTACGAACGTCATACCCATCCGTCAGACCGGTACCTACTGGTATCATACTCACACCGAGTTAGACGAGCAGGCTGGCCTATACGGCCCTATTGTGATACAGCCGCAGGTTCGCAAAGATAATTACCCGGAACAGGTCTTTATGTTGTCCGATTGGACCGATTACCGGCCAAAAGAGGTTTTAAGAATGCTTAAGCGGGGCAGCGACTGGTTCTCTATCCAGCGGGGCAGCGTACTGAGCTATGGCGGAGCTATAGAAAAGGGTTACCTGAGCGACAAATTGAAGCTGGACTGGATGCGTATGCCAGCGATGGACCTTGTGGATGTAAAATATGACCGTTTTCTGGCCAACGGGCAAGGCAATCAGGATTTTACACGGTTCAAGGCTGGGGAAACCGTGAAGATGCGCATCATTAATGGTTCAGCGTCCAGTTACTTCTGGCTTAATTATGCAGGCGGGTCAATGACCGTGATAGCTGCGGATGGCTTAGCTGTAAAGCCAGTTCAGGTCGATAAAATTTTAATTGGAACAGCTGAGACTTATGACGTGCTCATTAAGATACCTGCCTCCGGTAAATATGAATTCCGGGCCACGGCGCAGGATATTACCGGAAAAGTTTCGGCATGGTTTGGTAGCGGCAAAGAATTTAAAACCACGGACATTCCAAAAGTGCCCTATTACCGGTTTACCCATACTTTCAATCAAATGATGGGCATGATGAATATGCCCATGAACTCCGTTCCGAATTCCAAAGTAAAAAACGACGGTCTCGAGTTTTCAAAAAGTGATGGGATGATGAAGATGGGAAATATGAAGATGAATGGACAAGATCCCAGTCGTCAAAATATGCAGAAAATGAACATGCCCGGAATGAAGATGGATCAAATGTCCGGAATGGCCTCCGATAGTTCAAAGAATGGAAAGCAAGATAAGGAAAAAACGCCGGGTATGGCCATGCAGCCGGGAATGGACGATATGAACATGGGTGGGATGGCTATGAAAATGAAAGATGATGGGAAAGGAACGCCTATGGGGCCCGGCCAATCCATGCTGCTGGGTTTAGGCGGGAAAGGAAAAATTCTAAGCTATGATATGCTGGAGGCTAATTCTACTACAGCCATTGAAGGAAAACACACTGTTCGAACCTATCATTTATATCTTACTGGCAGCATGCTACGTTACACCTGGTTTATCAATAATAAACCGCTATCAGAAGCAGACAGGTTACTAATCAGGAAAGGAGAAATTGTCCGCTTTGTGTTTCATAATACGACGATGATGGAACACCCGATGCACCTGCACGGACATTTTTTTCGTGTACTGAATGCTAAAGGCGATTCCGCACCACTTAAACATACGGTGAGTATTGAACCGATGAAGGTACAAACGATAGAGTATCTGGCCGACGAAGCACACGACTGGTTTTTCCATTGCCACACACTTTATCACATGATGTCAGGTATGGCAAGGGTGGTACGTTATGAAGATTCGCCAAGTAACCCTGATGTAGCGAAATATCAGCCGAACAACCCGGTAATTAATGATGACCGGCAGTTTTACACCTGGGCGCAGCTGTCCTTTCATTCTCAGACCAACACCGGAAGCATCTTTGTCTCCAATACCCGTTATGAGTTCAATGCAAACTACCGTGCGAGCTACGATGGAAGATACGAATTTGAACCGCGCGCGGAACGTTACCTGGATAACCCGCAATACCTTGCGGCTTATATCGGTGGAAGCTTTGAAAAAAACACGAAGGGTGGCCGGTTCACACAGTATAGTGAAAATAGTGCAGTTGTAGGCTTAAGATACTTGTTGCCGCTATTTATACAAACGGATGCACGCGTCAGCTCAAAAGGAAAGTTCCGATTTGCTTTGAGCAGGGAAGACATCCCGCTTTCCAGCAGGCTTTATCTTGGTGCGTCTTATAATACTGACAAGGAATTCCAAATGGATACGCGGTATGTGCTCACCAAATATTTTGCGTTATCACTCAGTTACGATAACCAGTACGGCTTTGGAGGGGGCCTTACTGTCATTTACTAATTCAAACGCATTAAATTTTAATAATCAATAATATCTATGAAAACATCAATTGTAATGATTCCACTTTTTGCGCTAGGCGCAACAGGAATGAACGCCGAAATGGCAATGAACGGCCGATTAATGAGCAGCCACTACTATCCAACGACGGATGTATCAATGTTAGCTCAAATGCAAGGCGACCCGCTTATGGAAGCAATGAATAAAATGATGAAGGAGATGCATGCTCAGCAGATGAAGGGTAATATCGACCTTGATTTTGCAACTATGCTCAGAATTCACCACATGGGCGCAATTGACATGGCCAAGGTGGAAGTGCAGCAGGGTAAAGATGCCGTAATGAAAAGTTTGGCACAAAAAATAGTGGACGCGCAAACTAAGGAGGTTACAGAGCTTGATCAATTAATCCCTACCCTACAAAGCGGAAATAAAAATTATGATCCGGCCAATAAAAATTCAGGTGCGGGTAAGGCTATGAGTGACAATATGATGGCGATGATGAAAACTGGGAACATGTCCATGTCTTCCATAGATCATGAATTTGCAGATATGATGACCAAGCACCACAAAGACGGGTTGATAATGGCGAAAAGCATCTTAGCAAATGCAAAAAATGGCAAGCTCCGATCGATGGCTCAAAAATCCATTCCTGAACAAACCAGTGATATCAGTAAAATGGAACATTGGATGCAATCACATAAATAAATAAGGGGATAACTAAAAACTGAAACCATGAAAAACGTAATAAAATTGACCTGGCTACTGGTTATCGCAGGCTTTTTTGCTGCCTGTACGAAAGACAACAATGAAATCAAAATTCAGAATCACGATCAGGATCAGATGATGAGCATTATGCATCAAATGATGTCGAAAATGGATACCATGAAGATGACGAAAGATCCCGACAACGATTTTGCTATGATGATGCGCATGCACCATCAGGGCGCAATTGATATGGCCAATCTCGAACTGAAAAGTGGCAGCGATGCAACAATGAAACAAATGGCCCAATCTATTATGACCAGCCAACAAGCAGAAATAACGCAGCTTACCGCCTTTCTCGCCTCACATCCACCTCATACCAACGATCCTGATTTTGATACCATGCAGATGGATAACATGAAAAAAGCAGGAAAACAGGCGGATTTGCAGATCATAAACGGGGACATCGACCACGACTTTGCTATTCTAATGATCGGCCACCATCAAAGTGCAATTGAAAACGCTCGTCTCGAACTTCTGCATGGGCAGGAACAGCGTATGAAAACGATGGCTACCAATATTATCGATGCACAAATGAAGGAAATAGATCAGTTCCAGGACTGGCTATTGGCCAGGGGCAATAAATAATGTAATTCACTAAGTTTATAACTATAAAACAAATGATTATGTCACATCAAAAATTTCAGGATTGTATCGATGAGTGTGTTGCCTGTGCAGTGGCTTGCAGCCATTGTGCAACTTCATGCCTTCAGGAAGAGGATATTAAGATGATGTCCCGTTGTATCCAATTGGATTTAGAATGCGCGGCAATATGCCGGGCTGCAGCAGAGGTCATGAGTTTGGGAAGCGGGTTCAGTGCACACTTGTGCAGGGTCTGTGCAGATGTTTGTAAAGCGTGCGGAGATGAATGCGCCAAGCACGATATGGAGCATTGTCAGGCTTGTGCGGAAGCTTGCCGCAAATGCGCCGAAGCTTGTGAGGAGATGGCAACTGCCGCTTAATCAACAAATTCAGCCATTGCCCCGTTTCGGGGCAATGGCTATTTAATTCTTTAATCAAAATTTACCAAAAAATGGAAAAAGGAAATTATAAAAAATTCGTCTTGATGCTGTTGGCATCCTACATCGTCATGTACGCCATCATGTACCTGGACGATGACCAAATTGACCATATTTATCTTAATATGACGCGGTTTTATATGACGCTCATCATGATCAGCGCGATGGCTCTCATCATGCTTGCCATGATGCGGATGATGTACCAGAATAAAAAGCTCAATGCGATCATTGTTATTTCCAGCGTCGCTGTTTTTGGGTTAGCACTGACAGGCGTTCGTACACAGGCCGGTATTGGTGACGTACAATACATGAAAGGGATGATCCCGCACCATTCCATTGCCATTATGACCAGTAAACATGCCAACTTCAAAGATCCGGAAGTGAAAAAACTATCCCGTGACATTATTGATGCACAGGAAAAGGAGATTGCTGAAATGAAGCAGATTCTAAGTAGAATGGAAAAATAAATATCCGCAAAGGAAATTATCAATAGGAATATGAGTCGAGTGAAGAAAACATTGGTCTGGCTTTTTAAAGTGCTTTTCGTAAAAAAATGCTGTAGATAACATCTTCTCGCTTTTATAGTATATTAGTTTTTTTTAATACATGAGCGATCACTTATTATCTATAATTCATCAGTATAAAAATGATCAGGAATCAGTTTACAATACCTGGTTTATCAATAATGAAGAACGCTTAAAAGCCTTCCGCTCGATCCGGCGGGGTGTATTGCAAGTGATCGAAGACATCAAAAGCAAGCGTTTCGGGAACGATTTTAAAGGCAGTTCCCTGGAATTTGTGCTGTCCTGCATTACGGAACAAAAGCAGGTTTTCGAGGGCGCTTCGCATCCCTTTTACTGGAAGCCCAAATTGAGAATTCCTGATATCTACGAAAATCAGTCGAATAAGATCGCTTTCGGGCAATTCCTGGAAAATTGCATCCATGCAAAAAATGAAGAGCAGGTGGTTAAAGAGATTGAAAAATTGGATGCGCTTAAGATCAAAGGCCTGGGGCCTGCGGTAGCGAGTATCCTGTATTTCCTGCACCCCACCTGGATACCGCCGTTCAATACCGCGATCATCAATGGGTTCAATTACCTTTTTAAGGACAAAAAAAAATTAGGCAGTTGGGGCGAATACCTGAAGATCAGGGAGGTCATTATGGACATGAACCGCCAACATTGCAATGAATTATCGCTTGACACCGGTGCGTTCTCTGGATTGCTATTTGAGATCGGCACCCAAAAACTGCTTTTAGGAAAAGATGAATACCTTTCAGAGACCGAGCGTAACCGGTTGGAAAAACTCATTGAAAAACGTCATAAAGAAAAGCGTGCGGAAACTGCCGATGAACATCTTCACAATGAAATGCAGTTCCATCTGCTAAAGATCGGGCATGCACTCGGCTACGATGTGATCGCCGCCTCTAACGACCGCTCTAAAGAGTGGAACGGAAATAAGTTCACCTTTATTTCGCTGGCCAACTTCCCCCCGTTAGTTTTGGACAAAGAGGTACTGAACACCGTTAAGTTGATCGACGTTCTTTGGTTCCAAAAAGGCACCCCTAAAGTCATCGCCGCGTTTGAAGTGGAGAAAAGCACAAGTATCTATTCCGGGATACTGCGGCTGACCGATCTGAGTTGCAGCCTGAATAGCAAGGAGGAAGTATTATATCTCGTGGTGCCTGACCAACGCGAAAAAGATGTTGTTATGCAGCTTACCAGGCCATCGATCCGGCAAGGGAATATGGAAATGAAATACATTTGCTTTTCTGACCTTCGGCAGCATTGTGACGCGCTGTGCAAATTTGGCGACGATCATTCCATTATGCAGAAGATTGCAAAGGAAGCAGTGTAATGTTCGTAGCCTATAAAATATTGACGGAATTATATAAATGTTATTGCTAATGGTTTTTTAGTTTTGTATAGGATGAAAAGTAAAGCGCTTTTGTTACTCTTTATATTTATGCTGAATACCGTTGCCGGGTTTAGCTGCGCTTTACATATGTCCCACGATAACCATCACGAAGCTGTCGAAAGTCATGAACACCATCATGCTGCCGTTAAACACACGCATCGTCAACTGCTTCCCGGACAAACTACGATAGGCACTGATGAACCTTGCTGCCAAAGCGCGGTAAATAACTTTATTTCATTGGCCAAGCTTGTCCCGTCGACCGACCACCTGGTCTTAAAAGCGCCACTGTTATATACCAGCGACAACCTCATATTTTCGTTGGTGCCTGATCCTGGCGTTATTATTATACCCCGTATCGTTATTGACGAGCGACAGCGTCCCCCGACAAGAAATATTTATATCATTCATCGCAGCCTGTTGATCTGATTACGATTAAGTTTAAACCGTTACATGGCGTAGCCATGCCCGAATTTTATACTTTATTTTAATTCTCAGATCATGAAAAAGACATTTTTACTGGTTGCCTTCATTGCAACTGCGTTTACACAACAACTTTTTGCCCAGGATGCGAAAACATCATCCCTTTCTTCTTTATTGTCCTCTTATTACGGCGTCAAAGACGCGCTTGTCACCTCAAACAGCCCGGACGCAGCCACTCATGCTACCGAGTTCCTGAAAGCGATCAATGGGGTCGATATGAAGACGCTGGACAAGCCGGAGATGGACACTTTTATGCTTTTACAGGAAAAGCTTGCCTTTGATGCGCGGCATATTTCGGAGAGCAAGGATATCGCCCATCAGCGGGAACACTTTGCCAATTTCTCGTTGAACTTCTTCAAACTGGCAAAAGCAGTAAAATTATCGGATAAGCCGGTTTATTATGCTTATTGCCCGATGAAGAAAAGCTATTGGCTTTCTGCTGAAGCTGCGATCAAGAACCCATACTACGGAAACCAAATGCTCACCTGTGGCAAGGTTACCGAAACCCTTAATAAATAAGTTTATCCATAAAGCTTAACCGGCAAATGTTGATCATTTGCCGGTCATTGCTCATTACAAAATTTAGACATCATGAAAAATTTAATCATAGTTAGCTTAGCCATCACCGCAGTTTCATTCACAGCTTGCAATAACAATAAATCCACATCAACCTCCACGGCTACTGATTCAACCAAAACGGCAAATACGCCAGGACAATCCGCTACTTCTTCAAAGCCTGCTACAGCGGTAAATGGCCTCGTTGGCAGTTATTTGGAATTGAAAAATGCGCTGGCGCAAGACAACAGTAAGGACGCTGCAACGGCTGGTAAAGCCCTCGCTGATGGTTTTGGAAAGTTTGATAAGTCCGCACTTTCAGCCACCCAGAAAAAATCTTTCGAGGACATTGCCGACGACGCGCATGAAATGGCCGAGCACATTGGCGAAAGCGCGGGAAAACTGCCGCATCAGCGTGAACACTTTGATATGCTGAGCAAAGATATGTATGATCTGGTCAAGCTTTTCGGTGCGGGACGGTCATTATTCGTCGATCATTGCCCCATGTATAATGATAAAAAAGGGGCGATCTGGCTAAGTGAAAGTAAAGAGATCAAAAACCCCTATATGGGTTCAGGCATGTCAACCTGCGGAAATGTGAAGGAAGAATTAAAATAAATGACCATGAACAGGACGGTTAAGATCATCGGATCAGGGGCGCTGCTGCTTGCTGCTATGCAATTTTTCCCGCGCGACCATAACCAAGGAAAAGCTCCTGCCGGTAAAACGATGGCAGAGGTTATCCAGGTTCCATCAAACGCTCAGGTCATATTGAAACGGTCATGTTATGATTGTCATAGCGATCATACCAACTATCCCTGGTACGCGCAACTGCAGCCAGTCCGATATATACTGGATGGTCATATCAGGCGCGGCAAAGATGAACTGAATTTTGACGAATTCGGTGATTACGCTGCCAGGCGGCAGCGAAGCCGCATAAGGGCAATCGGCGAAAGCCTGGAGGAAGGCGCTATGCCCTTGGGTTCCTATACAATGATACACCGTGATGCAATACTTACAAAAGAAGATAAGGCAACGTTGCTGAATTGGGCTAAAGAGACCAGCAGCACACTGCCGTAAAAGTTAAAAGATGAAAAATATAACACTTATGGTGCTGATACTTTTATTCGGGCAGATAGCGAAGGCTCAAACCGATATGCAGGGTATGCCGGGAATGCAGAAACAGCAGCAGGTCACTTATACCTGCCCTATGCATCCGGAAATCCATGACGCAAAACCTGGTAATTGCCCCAAATGCGGCA
>JAFDZK010000013.1 GCA_018267005.1 Bacteroidota bacterium | reverse complement strand
GTAATATCAAAAAACCGTCCGTATGTTCCAGACCGGCAAGGCATTCAGCAGCTTTTCAGTGAACGACATTGAACAAGCAAGGGATTTCTATCAAAACACGCTCATGATCCGGGTGAAACACATCCCTATGGGCGAACAAGGTCTATTGGAACTCCATTTTGACGACGGCGGCCGCGTTATGATCTACCCCAAGCCGAACCATACTCCTGCTACATTCACGGTACTAAATTTCCCGGTGGACGATGTCGAAAAAGCGGTCGATGAGTTGGCTGCAAAGGGCGTCAGATTCGAGCATTACGATATGCCGGGTATAAAGACAAACGAAAAAGGCATCGCCCGCGGTGGCGGCGGACCGGAGATAGCCTGGTTTACTGACCCGGCCGGTAATATCCTTTCGGTGGTGGGCGCTATGTAAGCATCTTATTCGCCATATTTCTTGCCTTTGATTTAAGCTTTAAATTTCAGCGCATTACATTTTCTTTCCGCCAGCATGTTAATTTATGCAACTATAATGTTACAGTTGCCTCCGTTTGTTTATGCTAATTTAACATACTTTTAACACCAAAAGGACACTTTTGATCCGTCTTTTGGCGGCAAAGCAGAGACAAAAGATACCCCCCTAATGTCAGCCACTTATCGTTCTTAATCAAGTATTTTCCAGCCTTAAAACAACCAGATTCAACAATAAAACACGCACAAAAACCAATCTGAATATGGATATTTCTACATTTTCATCATGCGGCGTTATACGTCGAAACCCGGTGACAGAACCGGTTAAATTTTACGGCATATGCCGGACCATCAAACTTAAACTTTCCGGGCTTTTGGCACTATTTATTTGCCTTAACTTACATGCAAGCGCTCAAAGTACACGGGTAACGGGCAAGATCATCGATGCTGACACCCGCGAACCGCTGATCGGTGCGACCGCCCTGGTAAAAGGCACTTCCGTTGCCGCTTCGGCAGGGCTCGACGGCACATTTAAGATCAATGTCCCATCGCCTGAACAAGCTGTACTGGTAATAAGCTATATCGGTTACGTTTCCCGGGAAGTACCGCTGTCAGGCAAAACCAATGTTGGCGAGATACTTTTGAAATCCAGCAGCAATGCTATGAAGGAAGTGGTTGTAACCAGCGACGTTGCCATCGACAGGAAAACACCGATCGCGGTTTCTTCGGTCGGCCCCCAGTTTATCGAGGAACATATCGGCGCCCAGGACATACCAGACCTGCTCAAAGGTATTCCCGGCGTAATGACCACATCACAAGGCGGCGGCTACGGCGACTCGCGTATCAGCATCCGTGGTTTCTCCAGCCGTTCGGGTAATGGCAACGTTGCCTACACGATCAATGGTATCCCCGTAAACGACCCTGAAACAGGCGCACTGTATTGGTCGGATTTTGCCGGTTTGACCGATGTTGCAACATCGATCCAGGTTCAGCGCGGCCTCGGTGCATCCAAGATCATCACTCCTTCATTTGGCGGTACGGTTAACATTACTACCCGCAGCACGGATGCGCAGCCGGGCGGCTATGTGGAAGAATCGCTGGGTTCATTCGGGTTCAACAAAACAGGCGTGCTTATTTCAACCGGCCTGAACTCAAATGGATGGGCCGCCACTTTCCAGGGTAGCCGCACACAAGGACAGGGTTTTGCCGACGGGCTGAATTTTTTGGGTTATAATTATTTCTTTAACCTTTCAAAAGTGATCAATCCGCATCAAACCCTGTCGCTTAACTTAATGGGTGCCAACCAAACCCACGGACAACGCCAGGAAGAGCCTATTGCGCTATACCAAGATGCTCCGCAGGGTCTGTTGTGGAATATTTGGAATGGTTATAAGGATGGCAAGGAATATAACCCCTATAACAATTTTTACAGCGAGCCACTACTTTCCATCAATCATGAATGGATCATCAACGAAAAATCAAGTCTTTCCACGGTGCTTTACGGTTTGTGGGGTAACGGCGGCGGCGGTGGTCTGGCCGGCCCGGACTACTCAACACCTAACGCGTTGCCAAGAAATGGCAACCTGTACACGGCCATCAATTTTGATGCTGTAGAAAGCGCTAACGCTGCAAACCCGGATGGTTCGGCATTAATTTACGGTGACGCATCACATTCCCAAACCAACTGGTACGGCTTAAGAAGTACTTATCGCACCAAATTAGGCAATAACATCGATCTTTCTGCGGGTATTGACCTCAGGGATTATTGGGGCAACCATTACACCGAAGTAACTGATCTCCTCGGCGCCGATTATGTTCAATACAATTTCAGCGGTAACCCGGCCCTGGGATCGGCACAAGGCGACATCAATAACCCTACAGACCGTGCCGTAGTTGGCAGCAAGATATACTATTACAACCGCGATTATGTCGAATCAGGCGGCGCCTTTGCACAAGCAGAATATTCAAAGAATGATCTTTCAGCTTTTATCACTTTATCCGGATCCGAAAATTCAGATAAACGAAGCGATTATTTCAACTATCTGAACAGCGATCCCAACCAAACCACATCCTGGGTACATTTTGCTACCTACCAGGCAAAAGCCGGAGCAAACTATAACTTAACCGACCAAATGAACGTGTATGCCAATGTCGGTTATATAACCAAACCACCATATTTCGGCAACGTGTTCGAAAATTATACCAACCAGATCAACAAAAGTGCTGTGGATGAAAAGCTGTTCAGCTACGAACTGGGTTATGGATTCAAAGCTTCAAGCTTCAGTGCAAAAGTCGACCTTTACCGTACGTCCTATACAAACCGTGCATTCGCCAGTGCCTATGCTGATGCCAGCAGCGGACAGATATACACTGCTAATATTTCGGGTGTGGACGAACTTCACCAGGGCGCGGAACTCGAATTGAGATGGCGGCCCGTAAAACAGATCACCCTGGGTGGTATGCTGTCACTGGGCGACGAATATTACACGAACAATGCAGGGCCGGTAACCGTATTCAATAACCAGCAACAGGCAGTGCATACGGTCAAGGAAGTTTTCCTGAAAAACGAGAAAGTGGGCGATATAGCACAAACCACCGCGGCCGGTTTACTCGACGTTAACGTGGTTCCTCAATTGAAATTTGGCGCTATCTTCAACTACTACGGTAATTACACATCCTATGTGCCCTTCCAAAATTACACCAGTCCGAATTTGCACCCTTATGTGCTGCCAAATTATGCCACATGGGATCTGAATGGCGTTTATAAATTCAAAATGGCCGGATTCGATGCTGAACTGATCGGAACGGTTCACAACCTGTTGAATTCTAAATACATCCAGGACGCTGAGGACTATAACGTTACAGGCCAGGCATCTGCGGTGAACGTGTATTACGGCCTGGTAAGAAGCTTTACTACTACTTTAAAAGTTAAATTTTAATCAAGATATTGAAGATGAAAAAGATTTATTACTTACTGGCTTTCGCCGTGCTATTGTTCACAGCGTGCCAGAAGCAGCCGGTGATCGGCCCGGGCCCGACACCAAACGCTTATGTTAAAAATATGCAACTTACGCTGGCGGCGTCAGATTACCAGCTACTGCCTTCGTCCGATTATCCACATAGCACCCTCAGTTTCGATAACCTTGCCGATGCCAATACTTATGTGCCCAAAATACTTAATTTAAGGGACCCTCAGTTGAGTAACGGCTCAAAGGCCTCGGTAACCTTTGCACTGGGCGCCAACGTTTATCTTGCCGACAGCCTTTACAAAGACCTGACTTACACAGTTACTCCGACCGATTACACGGCCGCGGGCAGCAATTACGGCGATTTTACTGCCGCGGAAGCATTGTCATTTGTTCAATCTAAATATACAAGCCCGCAACCGCAGCAGTTGGTTTTGCTGACTTATGTTTTGTATACTGGAACCGATAATACCGTTACTAATTCGTTTTTATATGTAAACGGCGCCTGGAAACAGATCTACCAGGTGACGCCGGCACAGTACGCATCGGTTGGCGATGGAAAATATAACGAGTTCACAAACGCCGATATTCCAAAACTTGCAGGTTATTTCAACTTCTTCCTGAAAAACGATATCAGCGTTGCAAGCACAGCAAAGGCGGGGGATGTACAGTATGTAAGTTATAATCATTACGTGAGCACCACCAAACAGGACTACCAGGATGTTATGGCGCTGTCATACGATGGAGCGAACTGGCACACAGCGGTTAGCGCCACTGCGCAATTCATCAAAAGTAACGGTACCTGGATACCCGATCCTACTGTTTATTACACCCTCACTTCCGCTGATACGAAGCTGATCGCCAATTCAACCGTAGGCACGCAGGACAATAGGACTAACCTTGGTAAATACGGCGATTTTGAAAATACATGGTCGACCGCCGACTTGCAGGCCGCCCTGATACTTGTGTTACAAACTGATTTCCCGAATCCGAAAGTGAATGTAGATTACAAAGTAACCTACCTGGCTTATACCGGCGGCGCCGACGTTCCGACCACGCTTACATTCCAGTACAATGGCACCGCGTGGATAGCCAAACAATAGAAGAAATAACACACTGAATAACAGCCCGAGCCGTCCCGATAGTCATCGGGGCGGCTTTTTTGTTTAGCGTCGTTTTGTAACACTTATGTTGAAATTGATGGAAAGCATTGTAATTTGCGCTATACTTGAATACTCAACAATTAGCTGATCATGAAGAAATTATTCCTCACTGCGATACCGCTGGCTGCATCCTTGTTGGCCGCGGCACAGCGGCATGTTTTAACCGCACAAGATTACCAACGGGCCGAAAGCCGCCTGAGCTACGGCACAGCGCCTTACATCGACGGCGGCGGTGTCCGCCCGAACTGGCTGGCAAACGGCAAGTTCTGGTATCGTACGCTTACCGCCGACGGAAGCCGGTTTATTATGGTCGATCCGGCAAGGAAAACACGGTCGGATGCATTTAACCAGGAAAAGCTTGCCGCTTCGCTGTCATCGGCCACCGGCAAACACTATACCGCCTCGATGCTGCCTTTTTACAGTTTTTGGTATTCGGAGGATGGCAAATCGATCATCTTCAACGCCGACGACCAGCAATGGAAATGCGACCTGGCAAGTTACGCGGTTACCAAAGATAACTCTAAAGCCGAGGGTCGCGGGGAAAACGGCGGCATTTTAGGCCGGCGCCGTGGTGTACAGCTCGAGGTGGCGTCACCCGACGGAACTAAGGAAGCCTATATCAAAGACTGGAACCTCTGGGTGCGTGATGTGGCAACGGGCAAGTCGACCCAACTGACCACTGACGGCGTCAAGGATTACGGCTACGCTACCGACAATGCAGGCTGGAAAAGCAGCGACGGCCCCGTACTGCGCTGGTCGCCCGACTCAAAAAAGATCGCTACCTTCAAAGACGACCAGCGGGAAGTAGGTGATATGTATTTAGTAACGACTAATGTCGGTCACCCAACGCTGAAAGAATGGAAATATCCCCTGCCTGGCGACAAGGTGATCCCCATGATCGAACGGGTGATCATTGATGTAGATCAGTCCAAAGTCATCAAACTGCAGGTCCCGCCCGACCCGCACCGGGCTACACTGAGTGACGATATTTCGAGCAGCGGCACTTTTGACGACGTCGACTGGAGCGCGGACGGTTCACAACTGGCGTTCGTATCCACGTCGCGCGACCACAAGCAGGAAAAGTTCCGTATAGCCGACGCCAATACCGGGGCGGTTCGGGAAGTTTTCGAAGAAGATGTGCCTACCCAATACGAATCGGGATGGGGTGCAATCAACTGGCGCTATCTGCCGAAAAGTAACGAGATCATCTGGTTTTCCGAGCGCGATAACTGGGGACACCTTTACCTTTACGATGCCAAAACCGGCAAGGTAAAGAACCAGATCACCAAGGGCGATTGGGTGGTAACGCGCATGGTAAAAGTCGACGAGAAAGAGCGCGAGATCTATTTCGATGCCGATGGGGCCGATAAGAAGAATCCATACTTTAGCCATTTTTTCAAGATCGGGTTCGACGGAAAACACATGACCGATCTGACGCCGGCAGAAGGCAATCACCAGGTTTCCTTCTCGCCCGATGAGAAATATATCGTCGACAGCTATTCTCAGCCTGATGTACCGTCGGTTACCGTGGTGCGCGATCTGAATGGCAAACAATTGGTTGCTGTGGATAAGGAAGACGTATCGCGTCTTCAAGCTACCGGATGGCATGCCCCTATGGTATTTTCGGTAAAGGCGCACGATGGTAAAACCGATATTTACGGTCTGCTATTTACGCCGCGGAATGCCGACCCGAGCAAAAAATACCCGATCATCGATTATATATACCCGGGTCCGCAGGGCGGCAGCGTTGGCAGTTGGTCATTCATTGCATCGCGGGGAGATAATGAGGCTCTGACCGAACTGGGCTTCGTGGTGGTTGAGATTGAGGGCACCAGCAACCCGCTGCGCTCCAAAAGTTTTCACGATATGAGCTACGGCAATATGGCCGAAAACACCCTGCCCGACCAGGTAACAGGCATCCGCCAGTTAGCTCAGCGCTATCCCTATATCGACACGACCCGTGTGGGTATCTGGGGGCACTCGGGCGGTGGTTTTGCTACAGCCGGCGCTATGTTCCGCTACCCGGATTTCTTTAAGGTTGGTATATCCGAATCAGGCAACCACGATAACCGCAACTACGAGGACGACTGGGGCGAGCGCTACGACGGCTTGGTGACCAACTCAAATTACGAGGCCCAGGCCAACGAGATTTATGCCAACAACCTGAAAGGGAAGCTGATGCTGGCACACGGTCTGATGGACAACAACGTTCCGCCGGAAAATACGCTGCTGGTGGTGGAGGCACTTGAAAAAGCGAACAAGGATTACGACCTGGTGGTATTCCCGAACAGCCAGCACGGGTATGGCGGCTATTCATTTTATATGATGCGCCGCCGCTGGGATTACTTTGTAAAGAACCTGCTTGGTGCCGAACCGCCCAAGGAATTCCTGCTAAAAGGCAAGCCTGATCCGAGAAATAAGGTTGAGTAAAGCCCTCCCTAACCCTGTCTTTGTAAAATAGGGATTTATAATTCTTTATAAGAAAAAGCGAGTAAGCAATTACCCGCTTTTTTTGCATCCCGTATAGCCTCTTTATAGCTTTTTGCCGCAGCTTAGGCACTTACCGACCATTCCGGAACTTATTTACAACATAATCAGGGACCAACTAATTGCCAGCTTCAATCAATATCCCGTTAAGTTTTCGTTCGGAATCAGCCAGGTCGCTAAATAACACTTTAACGGCGTCTGATGCGAATCCCGGCCAGTGGCCAAAAAGCTGCTTATAATAATCGATGCCCTCCTGCAGTTGCGCCTTAAAGTTATCCAGGTGTTTTCTCTTTTTATCATTCATATCCTTCAAATGCGATTGCAGCTCCTTTTGCAGGTAGTCGATATAAAGATCAAGTTCCTTTATAAACATGTTCGGCCGTGTTACCTTGCAAAGAAGATCTAATCTTCCGTAAATATGCTTTACCATCTCGTCCAGCGAATAAGAACGGCCAAAATAAGCCAGGTTTGGCCCGGGGCATATCGCAACGGCCGTGTTCTCTTTGGGCTTGCTGATGTCGTACTTGATATAAGCCGATGAGCAAAGGCCTTCACACAGGCAAATCTTCTCCGTTACCTTGTCTTCTTCCTTCTTGTACTCGTCCTCAGGTAATTGCAGCGATCTGAGTTGTTTTATCTTTAAATGCTGGTATTCCCTGGAAGCAGTGCAAATCGGCTGTTCGGTGAACTCGGTATTATTGACCAGGTATTTTTTGGTACAGGGACTTCCCGGGCGGCCTCTTTTCAGCCGTTCCTGTCTTTGCTTTTCAATGCTGCTTTTCTTAAAGGTATTAAATAAAATCCCCAAAGGCGATGCTCCGCTCAGTTGAAAATCTTCTTCGCGCGCAGCGCCTAACTGCGCCATGGTTTCCTGGTCTACATTGGTTACTTCGGGCACCAGCAGGAACGGGCTGCCCCAGCCGGCCGCGTCCAAGTGGTAATACTCCCGTAAAAAATTATGCTCCTCTTCGGTACCTATGCCGCCCTGCGCACTGATGCGCTGCGGGGGTTTTGAGCCAGTGACTATGCCTTTAGCTTCGAGCGCGGTCCGGTACATTGTAAACAGCTCATCCTGCATCACCGGCCGTTTTTCCTTAAACTCTTCCAGTATCGGCCCCAGTAAATAACCATCGGTGGCAAAAGCATGCCCGCCGCAATTTAAACCCGACTCGATCCGGAATTCAGACACCCAAAGGCCTTTTTTAGCTAAAAATTTAGCCTGGATATAGGCCGACCGGAAATCACTGACCTTCAAAATGATCCTTTTGCGAATTTCACCTTTCTCGTCAGGGAAGAAATCGCTGAACGTTTCCAGGTAACTGTACAAGCGCGGGTTCATTCCGGCCGATAAGATAACCGATCCATGCAGCTTGCTTTCCGCAAAGCCGCGCAGCGCCGATAAGGCATCAGTGTTTTCATCGCCCAGGTAGCCACCGTCAGCGGCAAAGTTCAGCTTATCCACCTTCGACATGATATTAACGTCGACGGACCCCGTGGTCATTCGCTTCCGCAAAAGATCCGCGAATAAAACTTTTTGAGAACCGTCGGGGTATTCCAGCATCAGGTCGTAACCCTGGCGCAAAGGCGACGATTCCGGCAGCAGCTCAAAATAGCGTGTAATATCGGTACCCTCTTCGAAGGGTTCGTTCTTAAGGCGTTCAAACTGTTCGTTGACCAGGTCGTCAACTAAATTCAAATAGGTAGTTATTCGCTGTTGCCGTGCATTAGGCTGAGATTTGAATATAGGAGTAAAACGCCTGTTGTGCTGTTTTGAATGATATTCCCTCATTCGTTCGATCAGTTCATCATCGACGATGGAAATAACTGACGAAATGCCATAACGGGCGACTTTAAGCGGTGTATCAATGGAAAATCCTAATCCTAATACGGGAATGTGAAATGTGTGACTCATAAAAAAATCGGGCGGAAATAAAAATAGCAGCCGGAGATACGCAAACTTACACAGCCCGAAAGTCATAAAAATTGATAAAGGTCACATTCTGATTTATGGGTATCGGTTTTTTCAACAAATAGTTTTTAGATCACCCGGAGTCCGCAATTCAGGCTACCGGTAATACTAAAAAGGCCCCGGTTTTCACCGGCGCCTGGGTTGATTAATGCATATATATATACCTTAAAACTATATTTTGAAATCCCGGCTAACCAATCACAAGTTAACTGATCACCATCCCAAAACTAATCATTCTCAAAACCGACATCCCTTAACCGGATGTATTCGTCCAGACTTTTTTTCACGCCCTTGTCCCGGAATTTTTTGATGAAGGCTGCCGTTACGCCGTGGTCGCGCAGTTCCTGCGCTTTTTCAAGCGATAGGTCCTTAAAGCCCAGGTCGCCGATACTTTTGATAAAGCCCGGTGTTACGCCATGGTCGCGAAGTTCCTGGGCCTGCTCAAGGCTGATTTTCTTATAGCCCAGCTGCTTTATACTGCTGATGTAGCTGGGAGTAACACCGTGGTCACGTAGTTCGCCGGCCCGGTCTAAAGTCACGCCTTGATAACCCATATCCTGCAGGTTTTTCACATATTCGGGTGTTACGCCCCTGTCGCGCAAGCTTTGTGCTTCATCCAGCGTCAGGTTGGGATAACCCATTTTCCTGATCGTGGCGATATAGTCGGCCGTTACGCCATGGTCGCGCAGCTCGAGCGCCTGGTCGAGGCTGAAGTTCTTATAGCCCATCTGGTGTATACTGGCGATATATTTCGGCCCTACACCATGCTCGCGCAGCTCCACGATCTTTTCCAGCGACTGGCGGCCGTAACCTTCGGCCTTGAACATCCCAAAATAGCCCTCCAGCACCTTGCGGCTCATGTTCTGCTCGGCCAGGTCCTTAAACTGATCGTCTGAAATATCGACGTAGCCATTCTCCTTCATAAAATCGAAATAGGCCTTGTTGATGTCGGTAAAGAACACGGCGCGCATCAGGTCGTCGTCGGCCTTATAGCCTTTTTGCTGCACCCACGACTTGAATGCGGTATTATGTTCAAACGTATAAGTACCGTGACCGAAATGGTCCTGGAAAACGCCTTTAAACGATACTTTGCCGGCCTCCCTCGTCAGGCTGAACTCCCCTACCTTGTCCATCGGCAAGGCGCCCAGCTCGGCGGCGTTAAAGTCCCTTCCCTCGCTCCAGTACCGGCCGTAAAACTGGATGTTTACGATGCCATCCTTAACTACTGCGTCCCAGGTGCCTGCCGGGCGGCCGTTCCACGAACTGTTATCGACGTCGTCTTTATCCTTCTGCTGCGCGAAGATATTATTGCCAAATACTGAGAGCAAAACAGCTGCAGACAGTAATGTTATGATGATTTTTTTCATTTCGTTTATTGTTTTATTGCTGGATTGTTTTATTGTTGGATGGAATTGGTGGCTTCCGAACTCCGATTTCAAAACTAATTAAACGAATTCTTCAGGCGCATATACTTACGCAGATCGTTGGATTTGAATCCCTTAGCCTGCATCGAAGCAACATACTCAGGCGTAACGCCGGTCGATTTCAACCCGGGCAGTTCATTTACCGGGATATCTGTAAAACCGAGCTTTTGGAAACCCTTGATATATCCGGGTGTAATGTCCAGCGATTTGAACGAGATAACGCTGTGCGGCGGCAAATCGGTAATACCGATATCTTTGAAACCCTTAACAAAGGCCGGGGTAACATTCATCGATTTGAAGGCAACGAGGTCGTGCAGCGGAATGTTGGTGTAGCCAATGTCGTTAAAACCCTTGATATAACCGGCCGTGATCTCCATTGATTTGAATGCGATCACATCGTGTATCGGCACATCCTTATAGCCCAGCTTTTCAAGCCCCTTAATGTATTCAGGCGTAATATCCATTGATTTAAGCGCGATCAGGTTGTGAACGGGCAGATCATTGTACCCGGCTGACTTATAGCTTTGAATGAATGTCTCATCGATCTTCATCGCTCTCATAGCGATCAGATTATGCGCTGCAAGATCCTTATAGCCGCTTCGCTGCAGCATTTCAACATAGCCTTTTTTCAGATCGACCATAAAAAAATTAAAAGCGCTGCGGTCGTCAACATCGGTAACGCCCGTGCTTTTAACATAATCGGTAAATGCTTTATCTGGTGTGAATTTATAGCTGCCGAAACCCATATCCTCGTCAAACACGCCATTGAATACAATGGTGCCGGCTTCTCTTTTCAACGAAAACTCGCCTTTCTGTCCCCTCGGCAGCGACGGGAAGTCGCTCAGTTTAAAGTCTGAATTGTTCGACCATCCATGGTCTTCATCGTCTTCTTTCGACCTGAACTCGATCCTGACCTTGTCGCCTTTAATGGTAGCGAACCATTTACCCTCGCCCATATCGGGGCCAACCACGTTCACGTCAACGTCTATACTCACATCCGGATTAACTACCGGGTCTATCACCGGGTCTACATTTACCGGTGGCACTACCACAACCGGGTGTACATTGGCGCTGATAGTTGAAGCAACAACCGGGGCGGTAACATTGGCGACAACGGGCGCAACCACCGGCGCCACAACGGGATTAACCACGGTTTGTGCGCCGGCCAGGCTTGCCAGTATAATGGCGCAGCCCAGCAAAGCCGCCGCGCGGAATTTGCGGGCAAAAGAAAGTATCGTTATAGTTTTCATGACTTAGTTTTTTAAGTAGTCGCACCAGGAAAGGCTAACGTTACAAATTTCTACTAATTTATTCGGATTAATACTAATAAATTAGTATTATATAGGTGAAACAATCATAAATACTTGATTTACAATGATAAATTTAAGGAAGGAAGTATACCTGCCGGCGTTGTTGGTGTTGCCGTCAACAAACCTGTCAATTAATTGCTTGTTGGAAACAACTCCCACAAGGAATAGTGCAAAAATAAAAAAGCCGCCCTTTGCAGGAGCGACTTTTAGATGGACTGTTTTTACATTATTTTACCTGTTGCGCAAACTCGCTGATGTCTGATACAAACTGGTCGGGCGTCTCATCAGGGAAGCCGTCCCAGCTTTTCAGCACTTTACCATTCTCGTCAACCAGCAAAGTATAGGGAAATTTGCCGCCGGCGTTGTATTTATCGGCCAGAGCGTCGTTCAATTTCATCTGTTCCTTGCTTGGCATATTCTTTTTCTGCCGGGGAAAATCGGCGCGGACCAACACCAGGTGATCGGATGCGTAATTCTCAAATGTGCTTGACTCCAATATTTCCTTCCTGAGCCGGATGCAGGGGATGCACCAGTCGGAACCCGAGAAATTGATCAGGATCAGTTTATGTTCCTTTGCAGCCTGTTGTTTGGCGGCGTTAAAATCGCCCTGCCAGGTTACGCTGGGCAAAAAAGCCAGCATAAAATATAGCATTAACATTTTCATCGTATTCTAAATTATTATTTCACACATTCAGCCCGTATCTTATTACACGCAAATTGGCTGAGCTTTAAATTTATTTAAATCCTAAACTGAACGAAACTACGTCCGACACCAGGCCGGTGGTTTGGGTATAATGCCCGTACCTGATTTCCAGGTCGTGAAAATTCTGCCAGCCGAATACGCCGTTTTGCGGCACGATGCGGAAACCGACGCCATAAAAATTCGCATTGAACTTTGAATATTCATAATTGCTGGTATAATACTGGTCTGCCAGGCTATGTGCTTCGTAAGGCGCAAAATACCTTGCCGCCGTCTGGTCGTAATACCTGTAGAACGGCGATATGGAAAAGAAGGGGCTTATTTTAACCGGCACTTCTATACCCGCGGTATTCGATTTAACGCCCCAGCTATCCTGGTAATAACGGTAATATGCGCGTAGTATGATATTATCGCCCACGAAATAATTAGCCCTGAAACCCACTGGCAATTTGAATCTGCTTGATGGAAGCTTTTCAATGGTATCCTTCCCGGTATTATAATATACGCGGTGGAACGGCAGTCCAAGGTACCCGCTTTGGCCCACCACATCGGCCAGGAACATGATCTGCAGCCTTGAGCTGATGACCTGCGAATAACCGAACGAGGCATCGAAAGTATTTCGCGGGCTCGTTGGAATATTTCGTTTCACGTGGTAGTCGCCTCCCTCTCCCAATGTAACGGTGTTACCGCTTGCCGTGGTGATGACCGTTCCGCCGCCGGTTGTGACTGTCGTCGATTGCGGCACGAATTCAGAAGGATAAATGAGCGTTACCCTATCGAAAAATGCTTGCAGTTTAGCCGTAAACTCGCCGTTCTTATTGGCGGTTTTCTGTGAAAAGTGGATATCGGCCCCCAGCGAGTGATAATTATACTCGCCCGAGTAATACGCCCCGAAACCAAAGGTATTTCTTAACGTGGGGTTTTCAACGGTATAATCGATAGATGGGTAAAGCCTGTTGCCCGACGTTTTGGATGCGCCGGTTTTTGACACCCAGGCCTGCGATGCAGCGGTATGGTAATCATAACCCATGCCCAGGTCCAGCGTATTCTTTTTATAATCCGGGTTGCCCCAAACCAATTTTAAATTGAGGCCGTTTGACAAGTCGGTTACCCGCTCGCTGCCTATGCCGCCGGTAACTGCCGAATGATCGCCGTTTTGTGAGTAATAGCTCGACACCAGGTCAATTTCGTCAACATGCAACTGCCGCGGATCGTAATTCCGTTTTTCCGGCTCGTCGACAGGCGTGTATAAACTTGGTGCGGGCTTGCTGCGCAAACTGTCAACAGATTGCGCATGTACATTCAGGCGGCAAATCAATGCGAATCCGATAACGGATAAAAATACTTTCTTCATGATCCCTTAACCGCCGTTTAGTTACAACCGCAACCCCCGCCCGTCTTACCGGCATTGGCGCCCGACGCGGCTTCGCGATACGATTCAAAATTCAGTTCGTTCTTCTCCACTTTCCTGTTCCCGAGGACCATTTCAGCATCATTTAAGCGGTTTTTCTGGTATTCCTTTACCTGCACGCAAGAACTCGCGCCGATTATAAGCAACACACATCCCGCTATCTTTAACAATTTGTTAGTCATTTTATGGGATTAATCGATATGAATATTATTTGACGTATAAATGTGGTCGTTATCGTCGATGATCACCGCCTCGATGTTTTTAATCTGGTTGATCATATCCAATCCCGTCCGGATACCCATTATCGTTACGGGCGTCGCCATAGCGTCGGCTATTTCGGCATTGGTTGTAATAATCGTCACACTTTTGATGCCGGTAACCGGGTAACCTGTGCGCGGGTCGATGGTATGCGAATATTTTTTCCCGCCGATGATCACGTATTTTTCATAGTTCCCTGAAGTAGCCACCGCCATATCCGAAATATTCATGTACGAAAACACTTCGCCCTTCACATTCGGATTGACGATTCCGACGGTCCAGTCGCGGCCGTCCGGCTGCCTGCCCCATGTGGCCAGGTCGCCCGAGGCGTTTACCACGCCGCCTTCAGCGCCTGCCTGTTTCATAATATGTTTGGCGCGCTCGGCCGCGTACCCTTTACCTATACCGCCAAAGCCGATGCGCATACCCTTTTCCGTTAGAAAAATCGTGCATTTCTCTGCATCCAGTATTACATTGCGGTAATTGATCAGCCTGACCATCTTTTTTGCGGTTTCCTTATCGGGCAGTGCGGTCATGTTCTTGTCAAAGTTCCAAAGCCGTTTATCTATCGACCCGTATGTTATATCGAACGCTCCCTGGGTAATACCCGATATACGTATCGAGCGCTGTACCAGTTCGAAGGTCTCCCGGCTTACTTCAACCGGCGCTATGCCCGCCTGCTGATTTATCCGGTTGGTTTCGCTGTCGTCGCTGAAGGTGGTCAACAGCTTTTCGATACGCTGAATTTCGGCGATACCTTTGTCGATTACCAGGTTGCCCCAAAATTCATTATCAGTCACCACGCTCAGCTCAAAGCGGTTTCCCATAAGCTTACATTCCCTTCTGACAACAAATTTTTCACGCAGCGAGGTGATCATATTTCATGTTTAAACACTGATCTAAACGACCAGGTCATGGCAATATTACATGCACATTCTGAAATCCACATGAAAATCAATGTGTCAGAATGACAATAAGTAACATTTAACACTTTTTAACAAGTGAAACCCGCTTGCTGTTTGCCGCTCAGAATCTGCGGCCCAGTATGACTTTGAAAATTGCCCGGTCGGTGCTTGTGGTAAAACCATATCCGAAACCCGCATTAAACTCCCACTTTGGATCCCAGTTCAGGTCGGCAGCCATAAAAAGCTGTTGCTGCTGCAAGCCCCAGGCATCGTAATGAAAGAAGGGACCGGTACTGCCATAATACTCGGGCCCGATGGCCACGACCTTGCTAATGTCGTAGCTCACTTTTACGTTGGGCGAAAAAATCATTCCTCGGTGGTCGTCCGGTCCGGCAAAGCTCTGGTCGAGGGTTGGATTTAAAGCCACATACCAGCCACCCCATTTTTTGTCGATGATCGGGCGTATCTCCAGTGTGCAGGTATTGGCCGAGAACTGGCTTTTCTGAAAACCGAACTCGGCAGAAAGACTAATGCCGACGGGCCAGTGCCAGCTTTCGGGCACGGCAACACGCGGCCTGATGTGCGAGCCGACGTAAGCCGTACGGCCGCCGTCGCCGAGAGAATTAAATATATAGAACCCTGTTTCAAACCAGGGTGTCCATCCGTGGGTTATTTCGATCGTCTCGTGCTCGACGTGATTCGTCGGCAACTGGCCTTCTTCGATGGTTTTGCTACCGTTAAGCGTAAAGTTACTATGCAGTTCGAGCATAGTGCGCCCAGAATCGACGGTTTCTGATCCGTAAACCTGTATCTCGTAGTTGTCCTGGGCATATAAACAAACGGATGTTATGGAAAATAAGAACAGCAGGTAGATTTTTTTCATCGGCTTTTGATTACGTCCGGTATTCCATGGCGATCCGGATGACGAACGCTAAAATAGCGGATATATGATATGTTAATGGTTCGTCAAAACAATTTTACCAATTTCATCTTTGATAGGGGAAAAAAGAACCGCCACCGTTACTACAAAATTTATCCTATTTTTAGTCATAAAATTGTCGCTATGAGCATCATCGAACCATCAAAACAAAATATTACTAAACCGCAAACCACGAAAAAATACACTTCGGCATTGCGGCTGTGGCATTGGGGCAACTTTATCATCATTAGCGGTTCGCTTTTAACCGTCGCTATCAATTCCTATATCCTTAAGGGACAGACGGCCCTTAAGATCGTAAACGACCAACTCACAAAAAGCGGCTTGAACGCCAGCAACGACCAGGTTCGTTCGGTAGTGGTGGGTTTGCGCGACCGGGTGTGGGACTTTCATGTTTATTTCGGCTATTGCCTTGCTTCATTTCTTTTGTTCAGGATAATACTGGAATTTTTCCAGCCGGGCGACCAAAAATTTTTCAGGCATTTGACAGTATTGTTCCGCCGTTACAGGGTTAAAGAAAACCCGGCCGATAATACGCGACATGACCTGGTTGTGAAGAGTTTGTATGCCCTGTTTTATGTTTTATTGCTCATTATGGCCTGCACCGGGCTTAGCCTGGCCTTTTACCAGGATGACCCTTCGCTAAAATCCCTTATGCATACCGTCAAAGACGTTCATAACTTTTGCATGTACCCGATATTGATCTTTATATGCGTACACCTTGCCGGCGTATTTTTAGCCGAGCGGCAACGAAGCAAAGGCATTGTTTCGGATATGATCAACGGCGGCGGTTGAGCTGCTTATCCAAAAAAATGATCCAGGTCACTTTTTCGGATAATATTGCGCATTTTCTTTCCACCGGTACTTTTTAGATATTTGTGATACATATCATTTAAATGGAAAATGCCGCGCTGCTGAAAGCGATTATTGAGAACGCTATTGACGGAATTATCACGATCGATGAACGCGGCCGGATTGAAACGATCAACCCGGCTGCCTGCGCCCTTTTCCAGTACTCGCCGGCCGAAGTGATAGGCAAAAACGTCAACATGCTAATGCCTTCGCCTTACCACGAAAATCACGATGGCTATATCGCGCGCTATCAGCGTACAAACGACCCGCATATTATCGGGATAGGCCGCGAGGTAACGGGTCTGAAAAAAGACGGAACTACTTTCCCTTTCAGGTTGGGCGTAACGGAAGTTCAATACTCCGGCCGGAAGATATACAACGGCTTTATCCACGATCTGACACGGGAAAAGGATGCCGAGGAAAAATTGCGGCAGTATGCTTCCAAATTGGAAGACCTGGTTGAAGACCGGACACAATCGTTGCGGGATACCGTCAACGCGCTGCAAACCGCCAAGGAAGAAGTGAGCCAATCGCTTGAAAAGGAGAAGGAATTGGGCCAGCTAAAAAGCCGCTTCGTTTCGATGGCCTCGCACGAATTCAGGACGCCGCTGAGCGCCATCCAGCTTTCGGCGGTATTGATCGAAAAATACTCGGCACAGCGAGATGGCGTCAATATTGCTAAACACGTTAACAAAATAAAAAGTTCGGTCAGCAACCTTACTTCCATCCTCAATGACTTCCTGTCACTTGAAAAGCTCGAGGCCGGTAAAGTCGAGCCTATATACGTAGCATTCGACATCGTGAAATTTGCGGAAGAGATTACCGAGGAAATGCAGCTGGTAGCCAAACAAAATCAGATGATCGTTTACCAGCACACGGGTACGGAAAGCATGGTTAAGCTTGATCCGGCGCTGTTAAAGAATTGCATTATCAATCTGATCGGCAACGCGATCAAATATTCGGGCCAAAACAGTTTCATTGAGTTCAGCACCGAAATTAACGAGAATCAGGCGATTGTAACCATCAGGGATAACGGCATAGGTATACCCGACAATGATCAGAAACACCTGTTTGAAGCATTCTTCCGTGCACACAATACCGGTAATATACCCGGTACGGGCCTGGGCCTTAATATCGTTACGCGTTATACCAGCCTTATGAAGGGCCGGATTGAATTCCAAAGCAAAGTTAATAAAGGTACTTCCTTCACCATATCATTCCCGCAGTAGTATGAAAACGATTCTCATCATCGAAGACAACAACGACATCCGCGAAAGCACAGTAGAAATTCTCGAGCTGGCCGGTTACCAGGTATTCCAGGCCGACAATGGGAAGGCGGGCGTCGACCTCGCTTATCAGCAAAAACCCGATATCATATTGTGCGACATTATGATGCCCGAACTGGACGGTTACGGCGTATTGTATATGCTGAGCAAAAACAGCGACACAGCATCCATACCCTTTATTTTCCTGACCGCCAAGGCCGAACGGGTTGATTTTCGCAAAGGTATGGAAATGGGCGCGGACGATTACCTGACCAAGCCTTTCGACGATATTGAATTGCTGAACGCCATAGAAAGCCGCCTGGAAAAAAAACGCAAGCAGGAGGCGTATTACAGCAAATCCCTGCAAAGCCTGGAAAAACTTTCAGGGGGCAGCGGCCTGGGCGCGGCCGAGCTTAAAACGATGATCGCCGGGCGTAAGATACGCCAGATAAGGAAAAAGCAAGTGCTTTATTATGAAGGCGATCAGCCAAACGGCGTTTATTTAGTGATTGACGGCACCATCCGCACCTTTAAGCTGGCAGAAGATGGTCGGGAACTCATGATGGCGATGTCTAAAGCCGACGATTACCTTGGAGTTCACGCCCTTCTGCTCGACGAACCTTTTACCGAAACCGCCGAAGCGGTTGAGGATGCAGCCGTATGCCTGCTGCCGAAAGACGCTGTTTTGAACCTGGTAAACCGTTATCCGGATGTTACCCTGCAATTTATCAAAATACTGGCTAACGATATCCGCGAAAAGGAGGAACAATTGCTCGAGCTGGCTTACAATTCGGTCAGGAAACGTCTTGCGCAAGTACTGGTAAGGTTAAGCAGACAGTTTCCCGATCCTTCGCAATTCAAAATATCGCGTGACGAGCTTGCGTCGATGGCAGGTATGGCGACAGAAACCGTCAGCCGCACCCTAAGCGACTTCAAAGACGAAAAACTCATCGAAAAGAAGGGCAGCCATATCCAGATTCTCGATCTGAACCGCCTGATCAAAATGAAAAACTGACGAAGATCACTTTTTAGGCTGATATACCTCATTATCCGGGCCGCGCACCAGGGCTATCTTTATACTTTTATAATAAAGTCCACTAAATGAGGGTTGTAGCCTACAGTATAAAGCCATTTGAAAAAGAATACCTCGTGCGCGCCAATCAGAAAAAGCACGATATTACGCTGATATCTAACCCGCTCAGTATTGACACCGCCATGTACGCTGAAGGCAAGGATGCAGTTGTAATCTGTCCAAACGATAACGCATCGGCGCCGGTAATTAATAAGCTGGCCGGCCTTGGCGTAAAATATATCGCAACCAGGTCGATGGACGCCTCCTTCATAGATAAGAACACAGCGGAAGAAAAAGGTATCAAGTTGGCCAATGTACCTGCCTGTTCGCCGCATGCCGTGGCCGAGCACGCGGTTGCGCTGGCCCTGGCGCTCGATCGCAAATTGATAAAAGCGGCCCGGCAGGGAACAATCCTCGATTTCAGGAACGAAGACCTGATCGGGTTTAACCTTTACGGAAAAACGGTAGGCATTATCGGTATGAGCAGTATCGGCCTGGCAACGGCAACTATCTATAAAGGCTTTGGCTGCAAAGTGCTTGGATACGACATAAATTTGAAGATCGGGCACGACCATGTTCCCTTAATGCCGCTGGATGAGGTGCTCGGGCAATCCGATATTATTTCTTTACATGCCCCCATTACGGACGAAACCCGTAGTATGATCAATAAATCCAGCCTTGCGAAGATGAAGGATGGCGTCATGATCATCAACACTGCGAGTGGCGCGCTGATCAAAACGACTGATGTTTTGAACGCGCTGGAAAAAGGTAAAGTTGGCTGGCTGGGCATGGACGTTTACGAATCCGAAAAAAACTTATTTCCTGAAGACCATAAAAACGAGGAGCAAAAATGTCAGTTGTTGAAACGACTCACCGAACACCCCAATGTGCTCATTACCCCGCACCTGGGTTGCCTGACGAAGGAAGCGCTTGAGGAAATAGCCAACCAAACGATACATAACCTCGATCTGTGGCAGGAAGAACTGTGTCTTGGCGACGCATGTGTTTGTACAAAAAAATGCAGCGCCCGGTCCGATGCTCCGAACACTACCACACACGATAATTTGAATTTACTGCCATGAAGATACCCGGCCATTTGAGCGAAAAATATAACGTAGCCGCTCCGCGCTACACCAGCTATCCTACTGTACCATATTGGAGTAAGGAACCTTTTAGCAAGGACCGCTGGACAAGCGCGGTAAAAGGCGCTTTCGACGCCACAAATAGCGAAGACGGCATAAGTATTTACGTACACCTTCCGTTTTGCGAAAGGCTGTGCACCTATTGCGGCTGCAACACCCGCATCACAAAAAATCACCAGGTGGAAGAGCCTTATATCGCTGCCGTGCTGAAGGAATGGAAGATGTACCGGCAGATTTTTGGCGACCGGCCGGTGATCCGCGAAATACACCTGGGAGGCGGCACGCCGACTTTTTTCAGCCCCGAAAATCTGGAGACGCTGATCAGGGAATTATTAGCGGATTCCATAGTTCATCCCAATGCCGACTTCGGTTTTGAGGGGCACCCGGCCAACACTACTTACGATCACCTGAAGACCTTATACGACCTTGGCTTCCGCAGGCTAAGCCTCGGTATACAGGACTTTGACCCGCGCGTACAATTCATCATCAACCGGGTTCAAACCTTTGAAGACGTACAGCAGGTAACCGAGCAGGCCCGCCAGGTTGGGTACACCTCGGTAAACTACGACCTGGTTTACGGGCTGCCGCTGCAATCGCGTGACAGCCTCGCAGATACCATCGATAAGGTAGGTTTGCTTATGCCCGACCGCATCGCGTTCTACAGTTATGCGCATGTACCCTGGGTGAAACCCGGCCAGCGGATGTTTACCGAAAAACACTTGCCGAACCCGGCCGAAAAACGCGCATTATACGAGTTGGGCAGAGATATGCTGATGGCGCTTGATTATCATGACATAGGCATGGACCATTTTGCGTTAACGACCGATACGCTCTACAAAGCCGCACAAACGCAGCAGCTTCATCGCAATTTCATGGGCTATACACATCAATACACTAGGTTGCTGGTGGGCCTGGGTGTATCGTCTATCAGCGATAGCTGGGACGCTTACGCGCAGAATGTAAAAACGGTGGAAGAATACAAAGACTTGGTAAATAGCGGCGAATTGCCTGTGGTTAAGGGTCATTTTCTGACCGAAAGCGATATGGTAATACGCAAACATATTCTTAATATCATGTGCAAAGGCGAGACCCATTGGCATGCCCTGCAGGAATTGCCCGCAGAGCTGCAGGAGGGATTGGACCGAATGCAGGAGCTTGCCGACGACGGCCTGGTGAGGATTTATGACCGGCACTTGACCGTTAGCCGGTTAGGTAAACATTTCCTGCGGAACATTTGTATGGCGCTCGACGCCAGGCTTTGGGCCGATCAGCCGGAAACCCAGCTATTCAGTATGACAGGATAAAAATATTAGCCGATACTCAGATACAAGCCGATACAATAAAGCCCCGGGGATCTCTCACCCGGGGCTACCCATTTAAACCAATATATAGAATTAATCAGAGGACCATTACAGCGATAGCCGTGAGCACCTGGATAAGGATGCTGGCGATCGACAAAAGAACGACCGAACGTATACCCGCGCCGCCCATATAAGCGATAATGGACGTAAAGAAGCAAACCATGGTGATCAGCACGATAGTGATAGAGGCGTTAAAATAGTACACCAGGAAAACAGGGAGCGGCAAAAAGAATATGCCCTGCACCGTAAGCGCGGCAAAAAACCAGAATGCTTTTTTCTCTTTCTGAGCATCTGCAAAGGCATTAAATTTATCAAGCAGGGTGGTGTGGGCATTAGACTTTTCCGATCCGGCGGCCCAGTGCGCCGGCATGTTTGTTTTTAGCGTATCCATATCGTATTGATTGTTTCCATACAAAAATGGCTTTGCGCGACATGCCAGGCTATGACTGCCGTCACGTTCAAAAATGACATGCAACACATTCGGGCTCGTCGTACCGGCTTTTCTAATGCCGGTAATACCTTTTTACGCGGATGCGAAAAACATCGTATAAAATGGCAAACACCACGATAACGACGGGTACCAAGAAGGCGTCAAGTCGGCGTTGTGCTTATAGGTTCTTTAGTTCCGGTATGTATTAACAAAGCACTGAAATGGTTAATGACAATTGGAGATAAATGCTGCGTTTTTTTGCGGGCTCAGGTAAGGAATATCAAGGTTTGACCCGCGCAGAATGAACCAGCACCCAAGGAGCAGCATAAAATAAGGAACGATACGGTTTAGCCGGCGGCGCATGTTCAGGCTGACGAAGCCCGAGCTTACCGCCGCCAGGAACATAAGCGGCAGCGTACCCATGCCAAACCAAAACATGTAATACATCGCTTGCCCGGCCGAAGTTGTATTGACAGCGCCGGCCAGCGCCAGGTATACAAACCCACAGGGCAGGAAACCGTTGAGCATACCGATAAAAATATGCCCCCATCGATTATTTACGCCGTAGATAACCGCTTTATTCACAATGCGGTACAACTTGCCTCCCGCGTTGCTGTTCTTAAACGATATTTTGAAAATACGTGAGCAGGCTGCCGTAAGCACCAGCGCGCCGCTGGCGATGCTTACTCCTTGCTGTAAGCCGGCCAGCCACAACTGCCTGCCGATGATGCCTGCGATCAGTCCTAAGACAGTGTAGCTGATGATGCGGCCTAATTGGTAAACAAACTTATCAAACAGTAGCCTGGCCCGGTTGCCCGGCATCGATGGCACGGCAAAAGCCAATGGCCCGCACATGCCGATACAATGGATGCTGCCGAACAAGCCGATGTAAAAAGCTACCTGGTAAGCGTTCATTTCAGATCGATTTTTTGCTGGTATAGATATTTCTTGCCTGCGTTTTGCCAGCTGAAGGTTAGATCCCAGCGTCCTTTGCGGAAATGGCCGGCATCGATATTTACCTTATAACCGGCATCGGTAGAAAATGCAACCTCCCTGTCAAGCGATGGATCTGCCAAACGTTCAAATTGTACGGTTCCGGCCGCAGGCGCAGCGAAGTCGACCGCCACTGCATTGTTGCCGACGGTTATTTTAGGTTGTACCTTGTCGATCAACACCTGCCGTTCCTGGTTATACACCGAGTCATACGCCAGCCCCTTTTCATAATACTGATGATCGTAATCATCAGGCGACTGTCGAAACATATACGCCCCCATTGCAATAATGAAAAGCATAAATATGCCCATACCCAGCGCCAGTCCTTTTCCCCAGTTCATTTTAATCTTCATCGTATGGTCCAATAAATGTAGTTTTTATGGTGTTCAGCACTTTATCGTGCTCTACAACATTCAATTTAATGTCCGTTTTGGCCGCATGGATCTTTTTAACCGGCAGCATCAGGAAGAAGACGATCTTGGTCGAGCTTTCCTTCGCGAGGATGCCGGGGGGCTGTATGTATTTGATCTTCACATTCGGATCCTCCGGCTCCAATTGTATATTTTGTAATTTATCGGTCTTATTGATGATGTCGGCATTGTAAATATTGCTTATGTAATTACCCGGCTGCTGCTGGTACAGCATACCGGCAGTCCTCAACACTGTAACGTCGACATCCTTACGCTGTAAAACAAAGTATACGAGCACACCGAGCAAAACCGCTATGATAGCGCTGTAAGCTTTCATTCTGCTCGTGAATGAAGGTTTTACGCCCTCCCTGATCATTTCATCGGAATAAAACCCGATCAGGTTCAGGTCGCGGTGAATTTTCTCCATCACCTGGTTACAGGCGTCGATGCACATGGTACAATTTACACACTCCAGTTGTGCCCCGTTTCGTATATCTATCCCGGTGGGGCAAACGTCCACGCAAAGGCCGCAGTCGACGCAGTCGCCTTTATGCGTAGGGTCTTTCCGGTCGATCTTGCCACGCGGTTCGCCCCGTTTATAATCATATGCGACCATTAGTGTTTGGTTGTCGGTAAGCACACCCTGCAAACGGCCATACGGACAAATGACCGTGCAAACCAGTTCGCGTACACGGCTGTACACCAGGTAAAACGCCAGCGTAAAAACCCAGATGCTGATAAAGCCGACCCAGTGCTGGTTGACAGACTCGGTCATAATTTTGATCAGGCTGTCGCTGCCGATAATATAGGCCAGGAAGGTGTTGGCGATAAGAAACGAAAGAACGACGAAAATAAAATGTTTCAGCGTTTTCTTCAGTATCTTTTCCCTGGTTACGGGACCTTCATCAAGCTTACGGCGCCTTTTGGCATCTCCTTCTATCCATATTTCGATCTTCCGGAAAACCATTTCCATAAAAATGGTCTGTGGACAAACCCAGCCGCAAAATACCCGGCCGAAAGCCATGGTAAAGAATACGATACACACGATGAAAGCGAGTGTCGCGAGCACGAACAGGAAAAAGTCCTGCGGCCAGAAAACCTGGCCGAACAGCACAAAGCGCCGCTCCATTACGTTAATCAGCAGCAATGGCTGCCCGTTGATGCGCAGGAACGGGCCTGCGAAAAAAAGTGCCAGGTACACATAGCTTAACCAATTGCGGTAGTGGTAAAATTTGCCTTTACGGATGACCGGGTACATCCAGCGGCGTTTACCGTGACTGGTTTGTGGCTGTTCTGTGATATCAGTCGCTATCATTTTATTTATTGTATTATGCCACCCGGACGGCTACTTAATTTTCATAGCCGTTTTGGGTGCGGGAGCCGCCGGTCCTGCTTCGGTCATTTTCGTTCCCTGCGGTTCCTTTGGATTGGCCGGGTTGGTACCATGGATCGATTTTACATAATTGGCCACATCGGATATCTGCACAGGGGTCAATTGGCTCTCCCAGGTGGGCATACCTTTGCTGGGCACACCGTATTCAATGGTCTTAAATACATCTTTGATTGTGTTACCGTGAAGCCAGTAATCGTCGGTCAGATTTGGACCGACTACACCCTGCCCATGATCGCCATGACATGGCGCGCAACGTGTTGTGAATACGGATTTACCATTGGCCAGGACAGCAGGATCGGTAGTGAGCTTAACGGTGTTTTCGTCGACCAGGTTGGCTGATTTTGCCAGCATCGCAGCTTTTTCTTTGGCAGCCGCTGCCATATCGTTTCGGTATTCTTCATACTGGAGCGGCGCCGATTTAAATACATGATAAACGAGCAAATACCCAACGCCAAAGGCTATAGTGACATAAAAAAGCACCATAAACCATGCCGGCGTGGGATTGTTGAGCTCCTTAATACCGTCATATTCGCCTTCCATGATAAGGCTTCCCTCCTCGGACATCGGCCTCAGCGACATCAGCTTGTTCACCAGGTTACCGCGGGTTGCTTTGCGTTGGGACTTCGCGGCTAATTTTTCCTCCTCAGCTTCTTTTAAATCTTCAGGACCAAGCAGTATGCGTGTAAGCGTTTTAAACGTGCGCAGCAGCACCAGCATTACGCCAATAAACAGTAACAGCATGGCGACTATGGTACCGTAACCGATATAATTCATTGTTTCGCCCGATAGTAAACCATCATTGCCTTCGGCAAAAGCCGGGACGGCGCCAACTGCCAGGAACATGGCCAAAATGTATCGTTTCAATTTCATCGTTCTAAATTTTTAGGTTATCGTCTGTACAATCCTGCAACGGTATATCGCTCATGTAGTCGGCGTGCTGCCTGCGCATGCGGAACAGCAACAACGTAACCACGATAAAGAATACCAGGAATATGAATAGAGAGAAGAGCAGGTAAACCTGGTTACCGTTAATATGCTCTGTGAATTGCCTGAACATTGCCTTAATTATTTGCTGTTTTATTTGCCTTAATATCGGTACCGAGCCGCTGCAGGTATGCAATAACGGCTATAATCTCCTTGTTGCTTTTTACCTTGATATGATCCCTGGCCAGGTTATCTGCTATGCTTTTAGCCTGTACATCCAGGTCGTGATTGGCCTGCCTATCATAACCTGCGGGATATGGTACGCCGAGTTTTTGCATGGCCCTGATCTTCGTGGCGGTCGTGGTCGTATCAAGCTTTTGTTTTATAAGCCAGTCGTAATTAGGCATAATGCTGCCCGGCGACATTAGCCTGGGATCCATTAAATGGTTATAGTGCCACGAGTCACCATATTTCCCGCCTTCGCGCTGCAGGTCGGGGCCGGTACGTTTCGAGCCCCACAGGAACGGATGGTCGTAAACAAACTCTCCCGCCTTGCTGTATTCCCCATAACGCTCTGTTTCCGACCTAAAGGGCCTTATCTGCTGCGAATGGCAGTTTACACAACCTTCGCGTATGTAGATGTCGCGCCCCTGCAATTCAAGCGGGGTATAAGGCTTCACGCTGGCAATGGTCGGCACGTTGGACGAGATCGTCAGGGTCGGCATCAGTTCGACGAATGTTCCGATCAGGATCACAATGAGTGATGCGATAAGGAACAAAACGGGCTTACGCTCCAGCTTGCGATGCCATTTTTCGGCAGCGGCATGCGTATCCAGTCTTTCCAGCGGCATGGCTTCAGCAGCTTCGTCGGGAACCAGTTTACCCTGCGCCGCTGTTTTGTACAGGTTGTATGCCATTACGAATACGCCGGTAAGATATAAGGCGCCGCCTATGGAGCGCATCACATACATGGGTATAATACGCATGGTCGTTTCGAGGAAGTTGGGGTATTTAAGCATACCTTCGGGGGTAAACTCCTTCCACATCAGCCCTTGCGTGAAGCCCGACCAGTACATTGGTATAGCATAGAACAGGATACCCAGCGTGCCGATCCAGAAGTGGAACGAGGCAAGCTTTTTTGAGTAAAGCTCAGTTTTATAAATGCGTGGTATTAACCAGTAAAGGATAGCGAAGGTAAGGAAACCATTCCAGCCCAAAGCGCCTACGTGTACGTGGGCGATGATCCAGTCGGTAAAGTGGCCAATGGCGTTCACTTGTTTCAATGAAAGCATAGGTCCTTCAAAGGTGGCCATACCATAAGCGGTCAAACCCACCACCATAAATTTTAGCGTCACATCGTCGCGCACTTTGTCCCATGCGCCGCGCAGCGTAAGCAAACCGTTAATCATACCGCCCCAGCTTGGCGCGATAAGCATTACCGAAAATACTACCCCCAGCGACTGCGCCCATGCTGGCAGTGTGGTGTATAACAAGTGGTGCGGACCGGCCCAGATATAGATAAATATGAGCGCCCAAAAGTGAAGAATACTTAATTTATACGAATAGATGGGACGGTTGGCCATTTTGGGCAGGAAGTAATACATCATGCCCAGGTAAGGCGTGGTAAGGAAGAATGCCACTGCATTGTGCCCGTACCACCACTGCACAAGCGCGTCCTGTACACCCGCAAACACCATGTAGCTCTTAGTAAAACTAACCGGCAGCTCGATAGAGTTGACGATGTGCAGTACCGCGACCGTTACGAATGTTGCGATATAAAACCAAACGGCCACGTAAATATGACGCTCACGGCGCTTTATGATCGTACCGAACATGTTGATGCCGAATATTACCCAGACAATGGTGATCAGGATATCTATAGGCCACTCCAGCTCGGCATATTCGTGCGAAGTAGTGATACCCAGCGGCAATGTGACTACCGCCGATACGATAATAAGCTGCCATCCCCAGAAGTGCAGTTTGCTGAGCGTGTCGCTGAACATGCGTGCTTTCATCAGCCGCTGCAGCGAGTAATAGACGCCCATAAAGATGGCGTTGCCTACAAAGGCAAAGATCACCGCGTTGGTGTGCAGCGGCCTGACGCGTCCGAAAGTGGTGTACTGGTTGCCCATGTTCATTTCGGGCCGGTACAATTGTATCGCTATGATCAGGCCCACCAGCATGCCGATGATGCCCCATATGACCGTGGCGATACCAAAATTCCGAACGATCTTGTTGTCGTAGTAAAATTTTTCCGGTTGCATTGATTTTTGGATTTAAATGGCTGTTTATTGTCGGGGTAAAATTATTCCTGACGTTTTCGTGACAGAATGACGATTGTTTGGCGAATACGTGATCGTGGTCACTTTTTTTGTTCGTCTTCCGGCTCGTCGTCCAGTAATATGCGCACCGAAGGCGTATACAGGTCGTCGTGTTGTCCCTGGCGTTGCGCCCAAAAAAAAGCCCCCAGGAAAATGAGCGCGAGCAATACGCTGCACCCGATCAGAAAGTAAATGATGCTCATAATAATTTTCTCCTTTTAGCTGCAAGGTGTATGGCAATACTTGTAAACGATATGATGGTTACCGTGCTCAACGGCATTAGTATGGCGGCCACGAGCGGTGACAGGCGGCCGCTTACGGCATAACTGAGGCCGATAACATTGTAGGTAAGGGAAATCAAAAATGACAGTGAGATCACACGTACCGCGTCGCGTGAGAACTTAAAAAATACGGGCAGCTTGTTAAGCGAACGGCCGTCGAGGATGGCGTCGCTGCCCGGCGAAAAATTATTGACGTCGTCGGTAATGGCTATGCCCAGGTCGCTTTGTTTCAGCGCGCCTGCGTCATTCAGCCCATCGCCGATCATCATCACTTTCCGGCCGAGCGATTGCAGCTTTCGAACAAAATCGAGCTTATCCTGCGGCGACTTTTCAAAAAACATAAAGTCAGGATTGAAAACATCGGAAAGGGCTCCACGCTCGTGGCCGTGGTCTCCCGATAGCAGGAATATTTTATGGGACGCCCCAAGCTCCTTCACAGCACTTATGCCTTCGCGGTACCGCTGGCTGATGCTGAAGTAACCGACGTACTTGTCGTTTACTGCCAAATGAACTTCGGTGGCGTCGGAATTTTTATTGAGTTGACAAGCAGGTTTAACAAATTTTTGGCTGCCTACATTTACAAGGTTGCCATCGATCTCCGCGGTGATGCCACGGCCGGGTACTTCGAAATAAGCTGCAGTGTTCAGTTTCCGGCTATCGCCAAGGAACTGGCAGATCAGCCGGCTTAAAGGATGCGCTGAATTACTGCATGCCGTGTATACCAATCGCTTTTGGTATGCGCTCAAATCGCCGTTCAATGTTATCGTATTGCCGCCTGCAACAGTTATCGTTCCTGTTTTGTCGAGCACGATGGTATCTATCCGGGCCATTTGCTCGACGACGTCAGTATTTTTCAGATAAAAGAAATTCTTGTCCAGTATGCTCAGTGCGGCCGACATCGTAAACGGGGTACTCAACGCCAGCGCGCATGGACAGGCGATGATCAGCACTGCCGTAAATGCCGACAATGCCCGGTGAAAATCTAAAGGCAGCCAGAAAAAAAAAGAGCCAAACGCTATCGCCAGCAAAACAACGGTAAAATATTTGCTCACTGTGCCGCTGAAGGTTTGTATACGATTATCCTGCGTGCGGGCAAAAGCTTCGTTGTTCCAAAGGCTGGTGAGGTAGCTTTGCGACACCGGCTTTACTACTTCCAGCTCGATGGCTTCGCCGGTTTGCCTGCCGCCGGCATAAACAACTTCGCCCAGCACTTTACAAACGGGTACCGACTCGCCGGTTACGAAACTGAAATCGATCTTCGCCTCCCCTTTCAGGAGGATGGCGTCGGCGGGGACGATCTCGTTGTTTCTTATCAATATCCTCTGCCCCACCCGGATGTCCGATAAGGGCAGCGGTTTTTCTGTCTCATCCTCTATCACCTGTACGGCTACCGGGAAAAAAGACCGGTAATCACGTTCGAAAGACAAATGATAGTAGGTTTTACGCTGTACGAACTTGCCTACCAGCAGGAAGAAAACGAGCCCGCAGCAGGTATCGGCAAAGCCGGGCCCGGTATGCGTAACCACCTCAACCGCGGTACGGCCAAAAAGCACCGTTATACCTATGGCAAGCGGCAAGTCGATATTTAACACCTTGTTTTTCAGGTTCGTCCATGCCGACCTGAAATAATCCGTAGCGCTGTAAAACACAACAGGCAGGCAAAAAGCCAGGTTCAGCCAGCCAAAAAATATTTTGAACGATTGCTCATGACTGGAAAGTCCAAAGTATCCGGGAAAGCTGAGCAGCATCACGTTGCCAAAACAAAAGCCCGCCACGGCGATCTTTCGCACCAGTTTGTCTTTACGCCCGGTGGTTTGTTTTTTGATGACATCCTGCAGGCTGATCAACGGCTCGTAACCAATGTGATCGAGTAAAACGACTACGTCATACAGGCTGGCCTGCCGGTTATCGAAACGGATGACAATTTGCTTTCGCAGAAAATCAATACGGCTGTAATAAACAGCGGGATTCAGCTTATTTAACTGCTCCAGCAACCAGATACACGAGCTGCAATGAATATTGGGTATATAAAAAGTGACGATGGAAGATCGGTCGTCCGAATAGTCGACCAGGTCTTTAACAATGGATGGTTCCCTTAAATAGTCAAACCGTTTGCCAGCCTTTTCCTGGCTTACGCCGGGGTGGTCGTTAAAGGAATAATAGCTACAAAGGCCGCTTGCCGATAATATGGTATACACTTCGCGGCAACCCCTGCAGCAAAATATCTTATCATCCCGTTCAACCTGTTCATCCGCGCAGTCATTGCCGCAATGGTAGCAACGGGTTTGTTCTTTAATTTCGCCTGGTTTCATCCCTGAGTTCTGTCACCCCAAAAATGACCGCTATCATTCAGCTAAAGAATGATCTAAAAATTGTAAAAAGGTGATCTGCATCACTTTT
>JAFDZK010000139.1 GCA_018267005.1 Bacteroidota bacterium | reverse complement strand
ATACCAAAGCCGCGATGAACGGTAAGCCGGTAATAGTTATAATAAATTTGTCAAAGCCGGCGATTCCGGCTGAATTTGAGAAGGATGCCGCTGCGATAGTCGCCGATTTCGGCGTGCAGAACCAAGCGATTTTGGATGTTTTAAACGGCGCGGCCGAGCCGTCGGCTCTGCTGCCGTTCCAGATGCCGGCCAATATGAAGACCGTTGAGCTGCAGGACGAGGATATACCGCATGATATGATCTGTTACACGGACGCTGACGGCCATACCTGGGATTTCGGCTTTGGTATGAACTGGAAAGGCACTATTCACGACGCCCGCACCGAAAAATATGTGAATATTATCAAAAAACCGCAGATCGTCCTGAATGGAAAAATGGTAAGCCTTCGCAACCCTTCGCCTGACACGAAGATCTATTACACGACAGACGGCTCCACCCCGGCATTTGTTGAGGCTAATGAGTATAAAAAGCCATTCAAGATCAGCAACGGCACAACAGTGAAAGCGATAGCCAAAAGGTACGGTTTTGATAATAGCAGCATGGCCGAATTAACCTTTAATTCCGAAAGCTCAAAATAGAGGTCGGTTTAACCGTTCCGTTCGTAGCCTTCGATCATCAGCAGGCTATAGGTCTTGCGCAGCAGGATCTGGAAGATCAGCGAATTGAAATATTTACGATCCGAGATCATGTCGTGCATAATAAACTGCGGATGCTGCAGCGGAAAAGACATTTCCTTTAGCTCGTTCTTCGCGCGTCTGTCGTTAACGCTGAGCGTATGCGTGGCGTTTTCGCCGAAGCCGATGTTTTTGATGAGATTGACGTTCGGTGTTATCGCAAGGCCGGAATTGATATTAATAGCAAATGCCCATTGATAATCCCACCAGTGCGGCGCATTCGGGTTATTGTAAGTTTTGCTGATCTTGTTTAAACGGTAAAGCCCTTCCACCCACGAGCTATAATAGCCCTTCAGATATTTTTTCCCGATCACCTCGGGATAATTTTTGGTGCGGAAATCGAACGTTTTCCACGCTCGTCTCCAGCTTGCCCAGCCCCATTCGTGCGGGTTCCGGGAAAAATAATAGGAAACATCCTGGTCATGCTTCCAGCCATACTGAAAATTACTGCCCGAAATATGCATGATGCGCGTGTCGTGGCGGTATTTTTCAAGCAACTCCTGGCAAAAGGGGAAAAAACTCTGATCGGGCAGACAATCATCCTCGATAATAATTCCTTCTTCTTCATTTTCGAAGAACCAGTCGAACGCCATCGACCGGCCCAAACCGCAGCCGAAATTATTTTCCCTGAAAAGCGTGCGGCTATCGCATTCCCAATCGACGTTTTTAACGATCTCAAGTACTTCCCGGCAATTTTCTCTGTCACCGGGCACGTCTTCGCGGGGACCGTCCGCCGAAATGTATAATTTTCGGGGGGCTATTTTACGAATGGCTTCAAAAACTATCTTGGTAGTATCGGGTCGGTTAAATACTACAAACAGGATAGGGGTATCAAAACCTTGTTTGTTTCTCGGATCTGCAATCATATTTCACTATCAGAATATTGCTATTCTGTTGGCGCTTATACGCAGCAATGACTGCTTGGTTGGGTCCGAAACGAAAAAATATATTAAGAATTCCCATTTGTGATGAAGATCACTTTTTTGAAGATTTAGCCTTTGGATTATAGGCTAATGCCAGTGTTATCCAATTGTTAAAATCCTTTTCATTACGGAATCTTTCCGGGCCGACATAAATAAAACCCTTCATTTGTTTGCCGCCGTGAATCATGGGTCGTGTTCCGTTTTCTTCTGCAAGCTGGTCGGTCAGGTCCGGGTCGAGCCGAAGCATCAATTCCTCGCCGCTCACGCTAATGCACATTTTATCGTCGACCATAAAGGTAACACCGCGGAACATTTTCTTTTCCGTGACATTGGGTACATCAACCAACGCCTCACGCACACGGTCCGCCAAATTTTCATTATAGGCCATATAACAATGCGAATTTAATCCGATTAAACGAATGACTATTTAAGGTTTATTCGCCTAATTCATGATCATTTTTTAATTTTTCTATCTTTTTGCGGATGACCTTTTTATCCCCCGAAGTTTTCGTGAGCTTCAACGCAATCGAAAAATGTTCGGCTGCCTTTTGCTTGTCGACCGTCGTGTATAGCTCTCCAAGCAGGCTATGGTATAAAGGACTCTCATCAAGCCCAAGTTTTTCCGCCTCGTTAATTGCGGCCGGGTTGCCGTAAACTTTGGCAAGCGCGTAGGTACGGTTCAATGCTGCGATAGGCGAGTACTCTGTCATCAACAGCCGGTTATAAAGACTTAATACCTTCTCCCACTTTTCTGGACTGTCGCGTTCGGCTGTGTGCCAGTAGGCGATAGCAGCTTCCAGGTGATATTTGGACAATTTGATGCCCCGGGCGGCCGTATTCAAATAAAATTCTCCCTGGTTAATCAACTCGCTGTTCCATAATGAAATATCCTGATCTTCATAAAGTATTAGTTCACCATTTTTGTCAATGCGCGCCTCAAACCGTGAAGCATGAAAGCACATCAGCGCAAGCAGCGCATTTACCTCAGGTAAATTAGTGCTTTTATTTTCTGTAAGCATGTGCGTAAGGCGCATGGCCTCGAGACAAAGGTCTTTGGTTAGGACCGTGTTTCTACTGGAAGAATAATAACCCTCGTTGAACAAAAGGTATAAAGTTGTAAGAACGGTTTCCAGCCGATTACCGATCTGGGTTTCGCCCGGCATTTCAATCCTGACATTATCCTCCTTCAGCTTTTCTTTAGCGCGGTAAAGGCGTTTATTGATAGTTTCCTTATTGGTGAGGAATGCGTCGGCTATTTCATCGATGCTGAAACTGCACAGAATGCGCAGCGAGAGGCCGATTTGTGATTCCGGGGGAATTCCGGGATGGCAGATCGCGAACATCATTTGCAACTGGCTGTCGTTGATATTGGTGGGCGACAGGTCGACATCAATCTCGTGCGATTCATCCATGGAATATTGTACTTCCGGCGATACCTTTTCATTGAAAATAGTATTGCGTTTCAGGAAATCCCGGGTTTTATTTTTCGCTACTACATATAGCCAGGCGGCAGGATTTGCCGGAATACCCTTCAGCCCCCAGGTCTCCGCGGCAAGCAGGAAGGTATCGCCGACAATATCTTCTGCGATGGTGATGTGTTCGATGCCGAACAGGCGGCAAAGCACTGCCGTTATTTTACGGAATTCGGTCCGGTATAAATACGGTATCAGTTCCTTTTCCTGCATAAATAAAAAAGCCTCTGCCTGTAAAGCTACGGACAGAAGCTTGATAAAATCTCTTTTTAACCGTTCATCTGCATAACATCTCTCACTTCTACGTTTCCGCCTGCTGCAAGAATGGGACAGCTTTTAGCCCATTCGGCCACTTCCTCTATCGATTCGCCCCTGAAGATGCTTAGGCCGCCGATGATCTCTTTGATCTCGGCATAAGGTCCGTTGGTTACTACGTTACCGGGTTTAATTGTGCGCCCTTCATTACCCAGGCGCATGCCCGGCGAAACCAATCTGTTTTGCGCGGCTATACCGCCCATCCAGTTTTCCCACTCTTTAGAAACCTCAAGATTGCCTTCCGGTGTCAATTTGATTTCGCCCATTGGCTCAGAGCGATATATCATTACAAACTCTTTCATAATCTTTTTCAAATTTAGTTGGCTTTTACCGGGACAATATTTCTCACTTCGACATTCCCGCCAGCGTTCAGGATAGGGCAGCCTTTGGCAATCTCTGTTGCTTCGTCTATATTCCCGGCTTTTACTACGATAAGACCAGTTATCATCTCTTTGATTTCAGCGTACGGGCCGTCCGTTACCAAATTAGCTGGCTTTATGGTTTTACCCTCGCCGCCCAGGCGCGTGCCCGGGTTGGCCAGTTGTCCTTTGGCAGCCATACCGCCCATCCACGTTTGCCATTGTTTCATAATTTCCTGCAATTTTTCGGGCGAATACCCTGCTTCAGGATGGAAATCGTTCCTGAAGATTAATGCAAATTCGTTCATAGCTTTAATTTTTGTTTTTTGCCTGAATGACGATCAGCCAAATACATATTGGACAAGGTACATCATTTTTTATTCGCCATCTGCGTAAATGCCTCGTACCTCAATTGTTCCGTTGCCCACAATTGGAGCTTCTTTCACTATCTCGGCGGCTTCATCGATTGAATTGGCTCTTATAATAATGTATCCGCCTATGATCTCGCCGAGCTCGACATAGGGCCCCTTAGTCATTAATTTTTTGTCCCGGATCACCTGGCTTTCTTTACTCAACCGGTTTCCGCGACTAACCAGGATATTTTTAGCGATAATTCCGTCGATCCATTTTTCCCATACGGCCATTTTGGCCTGCATTTCCCCGGCTGAGTAGTTAAGTTCGGGCAATTCTTCGAGTCTGAAGATCAATACAAATTCTTTCATAACGTTTGATTTTTTGCCGAATGACGAACGGCCTTGACTGCACCGGACAAAACGCAAAATATTTTATGCGGAACCTTCAACTTTGAAAATTCCCTCATCCAGGCCTTCCCTGATGTGGCCGGCTATCGTAGCTGCATCTCCCTCATTGTCATATATAATATACTTTTGAACAGGATCAAACGATGCGTAAAATTCCTCCAGGTGTGCGTAGTCTTTTATCGGGCCTTCTTCGCGACTCGAGGCCCGGCGGGCGCAAATATGCTGATCCGGTCTTATAACCGCATAATGCAGCGGCACTTCACGAAAATTAGCCATTTTAAGCGCGGTTTCAAGGAAACGTGGTGGTATCGAGAAATCGACAATCGTCTCATAACCGTTCAGCGCGTAAGGTATCGCCGTAGCGGTTACTGACCGCATGATGGTTCTGAAATTTGTCCGGGTTCCGGCTCCTTCCCAGCCTTTCACGAAAAACGACCAGAATTTATCGCCTTCGATATAAGCCACCGAGCCTTGGGATATTTTAACCAGTTCTTTCGCGACGGTAGTTTTACCTGCACCCGGCGGACCGGAAAGCAATACGATAGGTTTCATGTTTTTCGGGGAGATTTTACATTTTCAACGCAAGTTAATTTATACTTTTAGATTTTTAAAACCTGCACCCGTGAAGAAATACGTCATTTTTCTGCTACTATCGATACAGACGCTGCAATCGGCCGTGGCCCAAAAGATTAGCCCGGATTCGGTACTGGCCGTTATGAATAAAGTTGCCCAATGGCAGTTGCGTGAATGGAAGGAAGGCGGACCGAGGGCGCACTATTACGATTGGACAATGGGCGCATGTTACTCGGGCTATATGGGCCTGGCTCAAGTGGCGACCTACTCGACGTACCTGGATGATATGAAAGCCATTGGAGAAAAACTGAAATGGAAAACCGGGCCGCGCCATACTATGGCTGATGATTACTGCGTGGCCCAGATGTACGATCAAATTTACCTGGTGTACAAGCAGCCGGTGATGATAGCGCAATGGAAGGAACAGGCTGACAGTGTGATAACTTTACCGCATACCGAATCGTTGGAATGGAAAGACAATATTGCCAATCGGGAATGGGCCTGGTGTGACGCCTTGTTTATGGGACCGCCGGCTTTTGCTTATCTGTCGACCGCCACGAACGATACTAAATATCTTGCTGCAGCCTGCAAATTATGGTGGAAGACGACCGATTATCTGTTCGACAAGGATGAAAGTTTATATTACCGCGACAGCCGTTTTTTTAACCAGAAAGAGGCTAACGGAAAAAAAGTGTTCTGGTCTCGGGGAAATGGCTGGGTAATGGGCGGCCTGGTAAGGATGCTGGATAATATGCCGGAAAACTACCCGGATAGAAAACGCTTTGAAAACCTGTATAAAAAAATGGCGGCAAAGATTGCCACGCTGCAAAATGCCGACGGTACCTGGCATGCAGCTTTACTTGACCCGGCAAGCTACCCGGTAAAAGAAACCAGCGGAACAGGTTTCTATTGTTTTGCTCTGGCTTATGGCATTAATCACGGGTTGATCAGCTATAACAAATACTGGCCGGTTGTGGCAAAGGCCTGGTCGGCATTAACCGGGTGCGTACAAACGGACGGCAAACTCGGCTACGTACAGCAAATAGGCGAGAAGCCCGAAAAAGTAACCGCCGACGATACCGAAACTTACGGCGTCGGAGCGTTTTTATTAGCGGGGTCAGAGGTGTACAAAGTGCTGCAAAAGCATAAATAGCCATCGTTATTGGTGGCCCTTAGCCGGCTTTTCGCTATATTGCCCGTGAACGAAGCACGTTTATGGGTCTCAGCGAATTACTTACGATCACCATTATGCTGGCGGCGCTTTTTGCGTACATCAACCACCGTTTTATTAGGTGGCCACCAACCATTGGCATCATGGTGCTTTCGCTCGGCACCTCGGTCGCGTTGGTATTGTTGGGACAATTCTACCCGGCTTTTACGATTAAAGTAAAAGAAATAGCGGCATCCATCAACTTCCGCGAGGTGCTGATGAATTTTATGCTCAGTTTCCTGCTATTTGCCGGGGCGATCCATATCGATGCCAAAAAATTACGGAAGCAGGCCTGGCCGGTACTATTGCTGTCGACGCTGGGCACGCTCATCTCCACTACCATTATTGGTTCGGCTACCTGGGAAATATTACGGCTGTTTCAACTGCCGGCACCTTTTATTTACTGCTTGCTGTTTGGCGCCGTCATTTCGCCGACCGATCCCATCGCGGTACTGGCTATATTAAGGCGGGCCAATATCCCAGAATCATTGGATATCAAAATATCGGGCGAATCGCTGTTCAACGATGGCGTGGCCGTAGTGATCTTTATAACCCTGCTGGACGCCGCCCATTCAGGCGTTTCGGCTGTCGATTTTATTAGTGTCGGCAAATTATTTCTGCAGGAGGCTGTGGGCGGCCTGTTTTTTGGGGCAATACTTGGCTATGGAGGTTATTTCGCATTGCGATCAATCGACGACTACAACGTTGAGGTACTGGTCACCCTGGCCTTAGTCGCCGGCGGTTATTTTGTCGCGGGGCATTTGCACGTGTCCGGGCCGCTGGCTATGGTCGTGGCCGGTATAATTACGGGGAACAAAACCAGGCACGAAGCTCTGTCAGATACCAGCCGCGACTACCTGGGCAAATTCTGGGAGCTGATCGATGAAATACTTAATGCCATTCTTTTTCTGCTCATAGGCATCGAGATACTGGTCATTAAAACCAGTTACACCATTTTACTTGTAGGTGTCATCAGTATCTTTATTGCGTTGCTGGCCAGGTGGCTATCAGTATGGTTGCCGATAACGCTGCTGAAATTTAAAATGCGATTTGAGCGCCATGCTGTCGCTATATTAACCTGGGGCGGGTTAAGAGGCGGTTTATCGGTCGCGCTGGCATTATCGCTCGAGCCGCAAATGCACCGGGATGAATTTGTACTGATTACTTACGTGATCGTAGTTTATTCCATTCTGGTACAAGGCTTAACCATCGGCGGATTTACGAAGCGGCTAATGCGCGTACAGGGCTCTTGAAATTTATTCCTAAATTGTCGGCCAATCAACACCGTTATGAACCTTGTAAAAAAACTGCTGACACTGGCAATTGTAATCGTTGCCTTTGATTCGTCAGCCCAAACAGCCAGGCATAAAACATTTCATGTTATCGCATTTTATCATTTGTACCACGACCTGGCGCATATCAGCTTTGTGCACGATGCCAACAAATTCTTCCCGGAAATGGCGAAGAAATACAATTTCACTTACGATACCACGCAAGACTGGAATAACCTGAATGCGCAATTTCTCGCAAAGTACCAGGTGGTGCTGTTCCTGGATTCGCGCCCGGAAAAACCCGAACAGCGCAAGGCTTTTGAAGAATATATGAAAAAAGGCGGCGGCTGGCTGGGATTTCATTTTGCAGCTTTTGCTTTAACCCCCTCTGAATTTAACTCGGATTGGGACTGGTACCATTATCAATTCCTGGGTTCGGGACAATATGTAAGCAACACCTGGCACCCGACATCAGCCATTTTAAGGAACGAAACCGGCAAAGATCATCCCGTAACAAAAGATATGCCCGCAACTATCAAAACCGCTCCCAATGAATGGTACCGCTGGGAAAAGGATCTGCGGCAAAACCCGGATATTAAAATACTTTTCTCCATCGACTCAACCAGCTTTCCACTGGGCAACGGGCCAAAACAATCGGAAATATGGCATAGCGGCTACTACCCTGTAGTTTGGACCAATAAAAACTACAAGATGGTTTACTTTAATATGGGGCACAACGATATGGATTACGACGGACATACCAACGCTACTTTATCGCATACGTTCGACAGCCCGATGGAAGCCAAACTGGTATTGAAAGCGCTCATATGGGTCGGAACCGGCAAAAAGGTTAACTAAGTGTAAGTGAAACACCTTTTTTACAAACAACTCCAGAAATTTATCAGAATCAAAGACTAACTTGGTAAATTAGAAATTTAAACCAACTATTTACCAATTATGAAAGATCAGCATCTTTCGCGCCGCCGCTTTATTGGCACCACGGCGCTCGCCGCAGCAGGTGTGGCCTTTTCTTCAAAATTTGCTTTCGCGGATTCTATTTTCCAGGCTAAGCCAAATTCCAAAATTAATGGCGTACAAATAGGCGTTATCACCTATTCGTTCCGCAGTATGCCAAGCAGCGCGGAGCAATTGCTCCAGTATTGCCTGCAATGTAACATCAACGCCATCGAACTGATGGGTGATGCCGCCGAAGCGTTTGCCGGAGCTCCTGCACATGTGAGCGGTGAAAGCTATGCGGATCATGCCAAAAAAATGGCCGAGTGGCGCGCCGGAGCGTCAATGGACAAGTTCAAAGAGCTGCGCAAATTATACAATGGCGCAGGTATTACTATTTATGCCTGGAAACCCAATGCACTTGGCTCGAAAAACACTGATGCCGAGATCGATTATGCGTTTAATGCAGGCAAAGCTTTAGGTGTGACGCATGTTACCGTGGAACTACCGAATGATCCGGACCAGACCAAGCGCCTGGGCGAATTTGCTGAAAAGCATAAAATACATGTAGGTTACCATGCCCATTTACAGGCTACGCCTACCTTGTGGGACACGGCTTTATCGCAATCGCAGTGGAATGCGATCAACCTGGACATCGGCCATTACACTGCCGGCACCAGTTCGAGCCCGGTTCCCTTTATATTGAAGAATCACGACCGCATTATGAGCATTCACCTAAAGGACCGGAAATACCACGACGGCCCAAACATGCCATGGGGCCAGGGCGACACGCCAATAGCCGAAGTGCTGAAACTGATGCAAAAGAACAAATGGAAATTCCCGGCGACGATAGAGTTTGAGTATGATATTCCTCCAGGTTCTGACGCTGTGAAGGAAGTAATCAAATGCAGAGAATTTGCGGCGAAAGCTTTGAGTTAGTTTGCAGTGGGGCGGTTTGCGGTTTGCAGAATCAGGTTTACACTGCCAACTGGAAACTGTCGTTGAACAATGTGTAACAATGACGCAATGATGCTTTGTTGCATATTATTTTTTCTAAATTAGACGACATAACCAACTATAAATCAAAATGGCAAATAACACCAATACCTATGATGCGATCGTGATCGGTTCAGGTATATCGGGGGGCTGGGCGGCGAAGGAACTGACCGAAAAAGGTCTGAAAACCATTATGCTGGAACGCGGCAGAAATATCGTCCATGTAAAGGACTATGTAAATGCTACCAAAGCGCCCTGGGAATTTCCGCACAGGGGAGGCCGGACGGTGCAGATGGAGAAGGACTATCCCGTATTAAAGAGGGATTACCCGTTAAATGAGACGAACCTTGACTATTGGGTAAACGAGAAGGAAAGCCCGTATGTCGAAATTAAACGTTTCGACTGGTTCCGCGGCTACCATGTGGGCGGCAGGTCGCTGATGTGGGGCAGGCAGAGTTACCGCTGGGCCGACCATGATTTTGAAGCTAACCTGAAGGATGGCATCGGGGTTGACTGGCCCATACGATATAAAGATATTGCGCCCTGGTACAGTTACGTGGAAGGCTTTGCCGGTATTTCAGGAAATAAAGACGGGCTGGAGATACTACCCGACGGCAACTTTATGCCGCCGATGGAAATGAATTGCGTAGAAAAAGATGTTGCCGCACGTGTAAACGCCCATTACAAAGGATCAAGGCATATGATCATAGGCCGGACAGCCAATATAACCAAACCGCTGCCGGGCCGTACCAATTGCCAGTACCGTAATAAATGCTGGCTGGGTTGTCCGTTCGGCGCATACTTCAGTACGCAGTCGTCGACATTACCTGCGGCTGTCGCCACCGGCAACCTGACGGTAAGGCCGTGGTCGATCGTCACCAGAATCCTTTACGACAAGGATAAAAAACGTGCGACAGGTGTGGAAGTGTTGGATGCTGAAACCAGGAAAACTTACGAATATTATGCGAAAGTGATCTTCCTGAACGCGTCGACGATCAATTCGGCCTGGGTACTGATGAACTCCGCTACCGATGTGTGGCCCGGCGGTTTAGGCTCGAGCAGCGGCGAACTGGGGCATAACCTGATGGATCACCACCTGGGCGTAGGCGCAAGCGGCGAGGTTGACGGTTACGAAGACAAGTATTACTTCGGCAGGCGGGCCAACGGCATTTATATCCCGAGATACCGTAACCTGAACGGTGAAAAACGCGATTATATCCGCGGTTTTGGCTACCAGGGGCGTGCGTCGAGGGAGAACTGGGGGCGAAGCATACCGGAACTTAGTATCGGCGCGGAATTTAAAGACTCGCTATCCGAACCCGGAGAATGGAGAATGAATATCGGCGGTTTCGGAGAAACCCTGCCTTATCATGAAAATACGGTAACGCTTGACAAGAATATTAAAGACCATTGGGGATTGCCGGTGCCTGCCATCAACGCTATAACCAGGGATAATGAGGCCAAAATGCGCATCGATATGATGAATGACGCCAAAGAGATGCTGGAGGCTGCAGGAGCCAAAAACGTAAAAACACATATGATGGAGCCGGTGCTCGGCCGGGGGATACATGAGATGGGTACCGCGCGTATGGGTCGCAACCCCAAAACCTCGGTACTAAACGAATGGAACCAGGTTTGGGATGCTAAAAACGTATTCGTAACCGACGGCGCCTGCATG